>JALGTI010000271.1 GCA_029821455.1 Candidatus Zipacnadia bacterium
GCGTGGGACCGGCTCGTTGCCGGCGAGCACGCCCGTATCTTCAACCTGCACCTGCGCCTGACCGGTGACCGTGAAGCCGCGGCCGACTTGACACAGGATAGCTTCGTCGCAGCCTACCAGAGCGTCAACAGCTACTCCGGCGATGGTACGCCGCAGGCGTGGCTGTACGGCGTGGCGCTGAACGTCAACCGCAACTGGCTGCGCCGCAGTGGTCGCTGGGAGCCGCCCGAGCAGCTCGACGACGAACTGCCAGACCTCAACCCCAGTGCCGAGGAACTGGCGATCCTGCGTGAGCGCCGACAGATGGTAGTAGCGGCGGTGCGGGAGCTACCCGAAGTCTATCGGCGGACCGTGGCGCTGCGCTATTTCGCTGAGATGTCCGGGCCGGAGATCGCCCAGGCCGAAGGCGTCGAGCCGGGCACCATTCGCTGGCGGTTGCACGAAGCGAGCAAGCGACTCTGGGCAATTCTGCAGCCTAAGTTGGGAGAGGAGTGCGACGATGGACAAAGACAGGACTGAAAACTTTGAATCGCCCCTGGACCAGGTTTTCGACGATCTACCCCAGGAGAATCCGCCCAGGGATCTGCACCAGCGATGTGTGAATGCGCTGGACCAAATAGACGCGGAGCAGGGCAGGTCGCCCACACCGCAGTGGTTCCTGTCGCTGCGCAACGTCATCGCGGCGGCAGCGGTGCTGGTGCTGGCCGTGGGCCTGTTCACATTATTACCGCTCTTCATGAGTGCTAAGCAGGCGGCGCCCATGGTGGGCCGTCTCTCGAGCGAAAAGGAGCTTCGCGTCGCAGCGCAGCCATCACTCGGCCTGCCTCCCAGTCAGCCGGTCTCCAAGGTAGCGACTGGCCCAGGGATGGCACCGGGGATGCCAGGCCCCCCCCCGACGCCACCGGCTGAGGCTGAGGATGAACTGAGGCCGGAAACGGCTCGGTTGGCTCCATCGCCGCGACCGGAGCGGGAGGCGACCGTACGGAGGGAGGCGCAGGTGGGGTCGGTAGACCACTTCGACGGGACAACTGAGAAGCTTTCCCCTCCTGCTGCGGCTGGCTCGCAGAGGTGGTTTCGCGCGCAGGTCGAGGCGGAGGGGTCGGGGTGGGTGGACCACAGACCTGGCTTGGAACCGACGGATTGGGCTGAAGAGGAGCGGGTGGCCGGCGGGGAGGCATTTCGCGACGGGCACGCGAAATGGGCAAGCAGGCCTCCGGAATCAGTCATTGATACACAAGCAATTAGGCGCCAAGCACCCGAGGTGGAGGAGCCGTGGCGCAACCTATCTGGCGAGCGGCAGGTAGTTGTAGACAAAGAACTGGAGCTGGAGGTCAAGGACGTCGAGAAGTCCTACGACGAGGCCCGTTCGATTGTGGAGAAACATGGTGGATTCGTGGCCAGCGACGAAATCAGCATTGACGCCCACGCGCTGGACACAGCGGTGCTGACCATCCGTCTGCCGAAAGACGGCTTCGAAGCGGCGATTACGGAGCTGCGGGAGCTTGGCACGGTGCTCAAGCTGGTCGGCGAAAGCCAGGACGTCACCCGGGAGTACTTTGGCCGGGGTGCCGAGATCCGCAGCCGGGCTGACCGGGAGCAGATACTGGTGGAGAAGTACGAGAAGGAGACTAACCCGCGCAAAAAGCGCCAGCTCAAAGATGAGATCGAGCAGCTCCGCCACGAAATGCGCCGTGAGAAGGAGATCCTGACGAAGTTGGCCGAGGAGACACACTGGCCGACGCTGCAGCTAACGCTACAGGAGCGCGGCGGACCAGTCGGCTTCCTCTCAGAAATGCTGGAGCACAGTGGCCGCGCCCTGGCCTGGGTTGGAGCGACCGCCATCATCTGGGTGCCGCTGGTGGTGCTACTGACCCTCTTCTGGGGACGGCTGCGCCGGACCAATTAGCTTGATAACCCGCTGCTCATCAGTGTCAGGGCCCAACCGGCCGAAGTGCTTGGTGCGGGTGAATCGGACGAGACCTCGCCCACGCAAGGGCGCTGGCAGCCCATTTCCCGGTACACGCACGTAAGGGCCTCGAGCACCTAGGACGGGTCGAGCGCAGCATTCCGGCTGTGGTCGGCCGCATCGTCCGTGTTCCCTTTCAAAGCTTGCCGCTCTCTTGTACGTCTTCCCGCACCCGCTCTTCCACCAAGCAAATGGCCCTGCCTATCTCCAGAAAACCGCTCCACGGGCCTCCTGTGCTCTTAGGGGCTATTGCTCGCCCTCGGTCTTTGGCGGGAAGAACAACCGCGGCCCGTGGCTAAGAGCCATACAATCAGGGCAACTGAGACCAGCCACACGAGAAGAAGGAATAGGCTCTCTGTCGAGCCTGAGCCGAGAAGCCCCCGCACATGTGTGAAGACGCAGAGCGCGGCACATTAGTCGTCACAAGCCTTCTCAGCCGCTATCACCCGTGCCACTCCAGACCGTTGCTTTACACTGCCAACCCGGAGTTACCTGTATGCAGGAAACCGTTCTAGTGATCCAAGACCAGCCCCTCGTCGGTAACCCGCAGGCGGGCGATGCGGCTGTCGGCCTGGCCTCGTTTCATAATCTCCCCCATGTAGGTCACTACAACCGTCTCGGGTTCCGCCAAAACCGCCTGCTGGTTGGCCCAGCCGCAATAGTCCACGATGACTGGCGGTTCCCAGGTCCGCCCGGCGTCGCGGCTCAGATGCGCACTGAAGTATGGAAAGCGGGTGGTGGCCACTACCGCACCGCTGTGGGTACGAGTCAACGACGGACAGTAGCCCGGAAAGGGCCCCCAGGCTGCCGGCTGCCAGGTGCGCCCGCCATCGTTGCTCAGGATCTTCCACATATAGGGGTCACGCTCCGGGCGACCGATACCCACCAGCACATCGTCAGCGACCTCGTCCATGCCTAATTCGTAGTAGCGACCCGCAAGCGAATGTTCCCTGCTACCGGATTCTATGGGTTTGCCGGGCTGTTTGTTGTCACTATCGCACCACACCGGGGCGGACCAGGTCTGGCCGTCGTCCTCGCTGCGCAGCACGAAGGCTGCATAAAAGCCAATCAACGTACTCTTCTCCGGCTTAGATTCGTCATAATTCATCATTACCGGAAGTACCAACGCCCCATCGTGCATCCGGATCGGCCGCACTGGGCCGCCGATCTTCCATCCTTCCGGCCAGTCGCCCTGCACATTGAGAGCGTTGGGCCCTCGCCAGGTCTGGCCCCTGTCTGAGGACTCGTAGCTATACAGGGGATCTCCGAAGATGGGGAGATTGGGGAATATGCACACCCACGTGCCGTCGTGCCGACAATAGTTCGCTCCCAGACCTATCTGCAGCCGAGGCGGCTCGGGCTCGCCCCAGGTCCTGCCCGCGTCGGTGGATCGCACCCAGACACTGCGCCGGGTCTCGCCCTGGTTGGGGTTGCCCATGGTCAGATGCAGCAGCAATTCGCCGTCTTGCCCCTGCAGCAGATTAGCGTAGCTTTGCCAGGTTTCCGGATCGGTTTCCCAACAGGGGGTAATCCAATGGGGTTCCGGGGCCTGCAGACCAGGCCAGTCGGAGGCCGCCGTCGGCTCGCCCAGGATCTCTGCATCAGCGAAGTGCCCGTTCTCCATATATGGGTTCATAAAGCCCGTGAACCCCACGCACCCGGAGGTATAAGTACTGTCCTGCACGTCGGCTACTGGAATGTCGTTTATCCACGCGCGCAGGCGTGGCCCCTTGGCTTCTACCCGTGCATCGTACCAGTCGTGGAAATTTGCGCTCAGTCCCGGCACCATAGCGAAGTTGAGGTAGCGTTGTAGAGGCGTACCATCGGCCATGAGCATGCCAGCCCAAAAATGCCGAGAGCGTGTCTGCTGCCCGTTCCAGGGCACGTCCAGAGCATAGAAGCGCCGGCTGTCCTGCACCCGGAACAGAAACCGGGCCCCGCCGCCGGCGCTGCGGAACTTGAAGCGGTAGCTAACACTGAAGTCCGCATATTCCTCGTCATGTTTGACCGCCATGTACTCCATCTCTTCGCCATCGGGGGGCAATAGCTCTCCCTGAGGTCCATCCTGCCACTCGCCGTTCAAGAATGACCAGTTCTGTCCGTCACCAATTTGTAGCTTTGACATGCTTTTTAGCCCTCATCTCTGCTTGGGGTTTCGCCATGCTTTCTTGCTACTTGCACCATTCTGTCTTTACTGCTCTGATTCCTTGTGCTACTCCCACTGTAGGGGCAGCG
>JALGTI010000272.1 GCA_029821455.1 Candidatus Zipacnadia bacterium
TATACGCATGATGAATGGCTTTCTGCCGTGCTTAGTCGTTTCCTGCTGTTCTCTGATATTTTCTGATGTTTTCTGATGTCGTCTGGTGTTAGACCGGAGAGGTGACCGAGTGGCCGAAGGTGCACGCCTGGAGAGCGTGTTGTCCCGCAAGGGGCACGTGGGTTCGAATCCCACCCTCTCCGCCAGGGAACGGCAGACAGAGGCAGAGTACAGCAGACAGAGGCAGACGACGATAGACAACAACAGAAAACGACAGTTACAAGCAGAAAACTACAGATCAAGCCCAATTCCCCCTCCCTTCAGGGAGGGGGCCAGGGGGTAGGTGAGTAGAAGGTAGCCAAAGGCGAACGGAGAGACGAGAAGGAGTAGCTGGCGGCAATGGTGCAGAAGATAGACTTCAAGAAAGAACTCAAGGAGTTGTACTCCCCCTCTGCCAAGGAGGTCACCGTCGTTGATGTGCCAGAGATGAATTTCCTGATGATTGATGGCAAAGGTGACCCCAACAAGGGTCCACAGTTTCAGAAGGCTGTTGATGCTCTGTACGCGGTCTCCTTTACGCTCAAGTTCATGCTCAAGCAGGGAGAAGCGGGTAGAGATTACGTGGTTATGCCGCTGGAAGGGCTCTGGTGGGCAGATGACTTGGGGAGTTTCGGTCAGGGGAACAAAGGCAAGTGGCAGTCGACGTTGATGATAATGCAGCCTCAGTTCGTCACGGCGGAGCTAGTTGAGCAGGCAATTGATGAGGTGGAGAGGAAGAAAAGCCCGCCGGCTTTGTCCAAGATGAGGTTTCAGAGCCTGCACGAGGGATTGTCCGTCCAGATAATGCACATCGGCCCATACGCAAAGGAAGGGCGGACTATCAAGAAACTTCATAGCTTCATGCGGGACAATGGATATAAGTTTGCAGGCAAGCACCATGAGATATATTTGGGCGACCCGCGCCGGACCAAGCCCGAGAGGCTGAAAACCGTCATAAGGCAACCAATTCGCAGCAGACAGCGACAGACAAAGGTAAATAAGGACAGCACGGATACGGAAGGATAAGCGATGTGAGTGCCTGAATTTGAATTGCTGAAGGCCTGGCAGAAAGCTCACCAGCTCACGCTAGCTGTCTATCAACTCACTCAAGCACTGCCGGCAGATGAAAAGTATGGACTATCTTCGCAGATGCAACGGGCAGCAGTTTCCGCTCCAGCGAATATTGCTGAAGGGCAACAGCGAACATCCGAGGCAGACTTTGCTCACTTCTTAGATATTGCGGCCGGTTCAGTCGCCGAGGTTCAGTACTATCTGATATTGGCCCGCGATGTGGGCTACGTGAGAGATGATCAGGTGCAAGACGCAGCCAATCTGGCCGCTGAGACTCTACGCGTCATCAAAGCTTTACGAGATTCGGTCAGAGACCAGTGAAGGCTAAGTGTCTTTGTCGTTATCAGCCTTTGTCTGTCGTTATCTGTTGTTATCTGGCGTCAAACTGCCTTTGTCTGTCGTTATCTGTTGTTATCTGGCGTCAAACTGCCTTTGTCTGATCTGTTGTTATCTGGCGTCAAACTGCCTTTGTCTGTCGTTATCTGTTGTTATCTGGCGTCAAACTACCTTTGTCTGCCGTTATCTGTTGTTATCTGGCGTCAAACTGCCTTTGTCTGCCGTTATCTGTTGTTATCTGGCGTCAAACTACCTTTGTCTGCCGTTATCTGTTGTTATCTGGCGTCAAACTACCTTTGTCTGCCGTTATGTGGTCGTGCTAGGCGGGGGACTGGCGGTACCCTGAACCGGCAATCCGCCATAGCCGGGCTGAATCCCCCGTCCGAGGGCCGTCGTTTCGAGGTCTGAGGTCCGGAAGGAAGCAGCCGTAGGCAACTGCGCCTCTGTGCCGCGGCCAACCTGGCTGGAGCCGGCTGCTGGGGTAACGCTCGGAGGGGCGTTTCGACGACGGGGTGCACGACCACTTGACAGCAGAGGACGACGGACAAAGGCAGACAACAGCAGAGAAAGGCCGAAGACTGTTGGCACAGGCTTGAGGAGGTGTAATGCCGTACATCTCGTTCAGCCTCAAATACAGGCCGCAGACGTTTGAGGAGATCGTTGGCCAGCAGCACGTCAGCCAGACGCTGATGAATGCGGTGGCCACCGACCGGGTCTCGCACGCCTACCTGTTTGCCGGCCCGCGAGGCACGGGCAAGACCTCCACCGCCCGCGTGCTGGCCAAGGCGCTCAACTGCCTCTCCAGCGACAAGCCCACTCCGCATCCCTGCGGGAAGTGTGATCTGTGCGTGGCGATTCAGAACGGGCGGGCCCTGGATGTCAAAGAGATTGATGCGGCCTCCAACAACAGTGTCGAGGACATTCGTGAACTGCGCGAAAAGGTCGGCTATGCGCCTGCCGAAGGCCGGTCGAAGGTCTACATCTTGGATGAAGCACATATGCTGAGCACATCGGCCTGGAATGCCTTTCTAAAAACTCTGGAAGAACCCCCCTCGCACACCATCTTCGTGCTGGCCACCACCGAGCCGCACAAGGTGCCGCCCACGATAATGTCGCGCTGTCAGTACTTCGATTTCCGCGCCATATCGCTGCGGGACATTACTGAAATGCTGAAGCGCATAGTTGAGCAGGAGGGCGTCGAGATAGAGGAAGCGGCGCTGGGGGCCATCGCCCAGGCCGGGCAGGGCGCGATGCGGGATGCTGAGAGCATCCTGGATCAGATTGTCGCCTATGCAGAGGGCCCCATAAGCCTGGATACGGTGAATGCGGTCCTCGGCGTGACGCCGGCCGAGATACTCGCGCAGATGGCAGACATAATCGTCCAGGCCGACCTGCCGGCGGCATTTGAGGCGATAGATGGGCTGGTCAGTTCCGGCAAGGACCTGGGGCAGTTCCTTAACGACCTGACCGGATATATGCGCCCCAGTGGCTGGGATTGGGCGAGGGCGGGCTGAACCGGATGCAGGAACAGGCGCAGGCACTGGGTTCGGAGCGCCTGATGGAGATCATCCACAGGCTGGCAGCCGCCCGTGAGCAGTTGCGTACCACCAGCCAACACGTGTTATTGCTGGAGTTGACGCTCGCGGAACTATGCCAGGTGCCACAGCCTCCTGTATCTAAGCCGACCGCAGTGGCGGCGGCCCCCGCGCCTGAACCAAAACCGGCTCCGGCTCCCGCCAAGCAACCGCCGGCGGCAGCGCCCGCTCAGGCGCCGTCCAAACCCAGCGGACCTCTGACACTGGAAGCAATAATTGAGCGCTGGCCGCTGGTGCCGGAGGAACTTAAGCGTATGGGGCGAATGCCTGTGGGAGCGATTGTGCGGGAAGCCCAGCCGACGGCGCTGGATAACAACACTTTGACCCTCAGTATAGACAAGCAGTTTCAGTTCCACCATAGCAAGCTCAATGGTGAGTACCGCACGGTCGTCGAGGAGGCACTGGAGCGGCTGTTGGGCCAGAAGGTGAGGATTCAGTGCAAACTGGGACAGGCGGAGGCGCAAGCACCGACCGCCGCACGAGAAGCTCCACCCGCTGAGACGCCGGCGCCAGCCCCTGAGTCTGTCGCTCGCAGTGGTGCCGCGCAGCGTGCGGTCGAACGGACGCTGGATCTGTTTGAGGGTAGCGTCGAACTAGAAGAAGAGGACTGAGCGATGAAGAACCCATTTCAATCATTGATAGAGAGTCAGCTCGCTAACTTCCAGGAAGGCCTTACGCGCGCCCTTGAGGAACTACAGGCTGAGGAACTGGAGGGGTCCGCAGGTGGTGGAGCAGTGACGGTGCGCATCACAGGTATGGGTGAAGTGACCGCTGTTAGGATTGACCCGGCGGTGATAAATGCGGATGATGTTGAATTGCTCAATGATCTGGTCTGCGCGGCGGTGCGTGATGCAGTCCGCAAAGCCTCTGAAATGAAGAAAGCCAAGATCGCGGAAAACACGCCGCTCGGAGCGTTGGGGGTAGATCTGCCGGATATCCTGTAGATACAGGTCGTGAGTTTCTGATTGTTAGTTAGATGAGTTAAGTATGCTTGGATATGCAGCTCCCCTGCAAAGACTGATAGACGAACTGAGCAAGCTGCCGGGCATTGGGCCCAAGAGCGCCCAGCGCCTGGCGTTCTATCTGCTCAACGCCGAGGAGGCCGATGTGGCGGCACTGGGTGAGGCAATCCTGCAGATCAAGTCGGAGATCGGCCGCTGCCAGGAGTGCTTCAACTATGCCACCGAGCAGCTCTGCCCGATCTGCCAGGACCCCACGCGTGACTGCACGGTTTTATGCATCGTCGAGCAGCCCAGCGACCTGATGGCCCTGGAGCGAGCCGGAGAATTCCGGGGCCTCTATCATGTGCTGGGCGGAGCACTGTCGCCGGTCGAGGGCCTCGGCCCCGGCGACCTGAATATCTCACAACTGCGCCGGCGCATCCAGGAGTTGGGCTGCCAAGAGGTGATTCTGGCGACCAGTCCCACGGTGGAGGGCGATGCGACCGCAGAATTCCTGCGCGGGGAATTGGCCGGACTGGTTGAGCGCATCACTCGCATTGCCCTGGGGCTGCCGGTGGGCGGCGACCTTGACTACGCCGACCAGGTGACACTGGCCAGGTCCCTGCGGGGCAGGACGCTGATGGAGGAGTAGCACGGGCTTCCAGCCCGTGTGCGAGCGGCAGAAGGGCAAGAGCATACATAGCGACAGGCAAGGATCCCTGCCTTCGCGGGCCATAGCCCGCTACGGCGGGCGAAGGCCTGTCGTACGGAACGACGACAGCCACGGCCCCGGGGCTACAGAACGACACAGGAAGTGGTGAGAATGTATCTAGGCGTGTCGGGACGGCTAATCGAGAAGGGCGCAGGCGAGTACGCGATGCCGACGCCGGAGTTCATTGCCTACGCGGGCGAGATCGGCTACAAGGCCGTTGAACTGCGCTCTGGGCAGGTCAATGAGAACACGACCGACAACGAACTCCAGGCGATCAAGAAAGCGCTGGATGACAATGGCGTGGAATGTCATTTTATCAACTGCCGCGTGGATCAGACAGAGGCGACCAAGCCGATCCTGCGCCGACACGTAGAGCTGGCGACGGCGCTGGGCTGTGACCTCGTGCAGGTGCGGCCAGAGTGCATCGCCTGGCTGCAGGAGATGAGCGAATTTGCGGCTGACTTTGGCGTGCGACTGTTCTCTGCTTTGCCAGGAATGTAGACCGAGCCAACTACGGGCTGGGCTACGAGCCGCTCAACCTGATGGCTGCGCGGGAGGACTATGGGATAGATACCCTAAAGGCGATGGGCGACCTACTGTTTATGGTCAAGGTGCAGTCTATGAAGCATACCGCTGACCCGGATGCGGAAGGCGTGTGGGAGTTCAAAGGCCAGCGGCTGGTGCGCTGCCTGCCTGATGACCCTGATACGGTGGACTTCCCCAGCGTCTTCACGGCCCTCAAGGCGGTCGGTTACGACGGGGCGGTCACGGCGATGGACGCGATCTGCACCTTTATGGATAATGACGAGTATATGCGCTATTACTATAAAACGTTAGCCCCGCTGTGCTGATGTCCGCCGATCGCTATTCCGGCCAAAGGCCCCCGGGCAACGCTTGACTAGATAGCGAGCAAGATGCCGACTTTTCAAGTGCCTGCAAACTATTATCAGCATTTCGACGCCGATTTCAGTCTGGACGTGCCGGGAGAAGGATATGGGGGCTGGAAGAAAGCCGAACTGGAGTTATCCCTCGACCACACAGCGGTTGTGGTGATGCACGCGTGGGATTGCGGGACACGGGAAGAGTACCCCGGCCAGCACCGGGTTGTGGAATACATACCCAGGTCGTACGAGATTTGCCGGACGGTCTTCCCGCAGTTACTGTCGGTGGTGAGGGCCTCGGAGCTGGAGCTGCTCCACGTGGTTGGCGGGGGGGACTACTACAAGGACTATCCTGGCTATAAGAGGGCGGTTGCACTTGCAGGTCCGGCGCCGGAGCCGCTGGAACAGATTGAGGCGGATCCTGCGTTAGAGAAGCTGCGCGAGTTCAAGCGAGAGCATGTGTATCCTGGTCTGCATAACGTTGAGGACATCCAGCGCAGCCAGAAGGCCAGAGACTTTCCTGAGCAGGCTAGGCCGCTAGGTGATGAAGGGGTTGCCGAAAACGGGCAGCAACTCTTTGCCCTGTGCAATGAGGCTGGCATCAACCACCTGATTTACGCCGGATTTGCTATCAACTGGTGCCTGCTGCTGTCTCCGGGGGGGATGGCGGAAATGCAGAAGTACGGGCTGATGTGCTCGGCATTGCGCGAGGCAACGACGGCGGTGGAGAGCAAGGAGACTGCACGGGAGGAGCTTTGCAAGCAGATTGCGCTGTGGCGCGTAGCTCTAGCGTTTGGATTTGTGTTTGATGTGGATGATTTTGTGGCGGCACTACAAGCAACGCTCTAGTTGTAGGATGACAGGAGGAATTGGATGGCAAAGTTGACTGAAGTTCGCTGGCATGGCAGAGGAGGCCAGGGGGCTAAGACGGCCAGCTATGTGTTGGCCATCGCGTCCGCTGAGCAAGGTTGGGAGGTGCAGGCATTTCCTGAATATGGGGCCGAGCGCCGAGGCGCGCCGATGCGCTCGTATGTGCGGATTTCGGATGCGCCGATACGCCTGCGGTGCGCGGTGCAGCATCCGCAGATCGTGATAGTGCTCGACGATTCATTGCTGAAGTCCGAGAACGTGACTGATGGGCTGGAGGAGGGGGCGGTTGTGATCGTCAACACGTCCGAGAGTCCCGAGGAGGTGCGCGGGAAGCTGGACTACCAGGACGTTAAGCTCTGCACCGTAGATGCGACCGCGATTTCGCTGGATACCATCGGACGCAACATCCCTAATACCCCGATGCTGGGGGCGCTGGCCAAGGTCAGTGATGTGGTAACGGTCGAGGGCGCTCAGGAGGCTGTGCGCAAGCAACTGGGCACCCACCTCCGCCCAGAGGTCCTGGAAGCGAATATGCAGGCGATCAGCCGTGCCTACGAGGAGGTCCAAGTCGCATGAGTGACCGAGTATATGCTAAAGATGCCGGGTGGAAGGATATGGTGGCCGGCGGGTATATCCCACAGGCGGGGAATGCTGAAGAGTATAGCGTGGCCGGCTGGCGGATTGTGCACCCGGTGCGCGATGACGATGCGTGCATAGACTGCCTGTTCTGTTGGGTGTATTGCCCCGACAACGCGGTCTATGTCGAGAACGAATCGGTAATTGGTCTGGGGTTTGATCTGGAGCACTGCAAGGGCTGCGGGATTTGCGCCGCAGTCTGCCCCAAGGACTGCATCAAGATGGAAGAGGGCTCAATGCCTGCTGAAGACGAATAATAGGCCGGCGCGCTGCTCGTACGGCGCATCGGCTTGCGATAAGGAGGATTTCATAATGGGAGTCAGGCAGCCGCTGGAGGGCAACAACGCAGTTGCCGAAGCCATGCGGCAAATCAATCCAGATGTCGTGGCGGCATACCCCATCACGCCGTCAACCGAGATTGTGCAGACATTTGCCAAGTTCGTGGCTGATGGCCTGGTGGACACCAATTTTGTGGCCGTGGAAAGCGAACACTCGGCGATGAGCGCGTGCACCGCCGCCGCCGCAGCCGGCGGCCGGGTGATGAACGTCACCTCCGCCAATGGCCTGGCCTTGATGTGGGAGATTCTTTACATCACAGCCTCCCTGCGCCAGCCGGTGGTACTAACGGTGGTCAACAGGGCGCTATCAGGCAACATCAATATCCACTGCGACCACTCAGACGCAATGGGCGCCCGCGACGCAGGCTGGCTTCAGCTTTTCGGTGAGGACGCCCAGGAAGCGTACGATAACCTGTTCCAGGCTGTGGCTATTGCCGAGCGCGAGGACGTGCGGCTGCCGGTGATGAGCTGTCTGGATGGCTTCCTGGTCAGCCACTCGTACGAGCTGGTCGAGGTGGAGGATGACGATGCGCTTCGTGACTGGGTCGGGCCGTACAAGCCGAGGATGCCGCTGCTGGACATCAACAACCCTTACACAATGGGCCCCCTGGACCTGTGGGACTACTACATCGAACACAAGCGCAGCCAGTGGGACGCGTATCCCGATGCCAAGCAGGCTGTCATTGAGGAGGGCCAGCGCTTTGGCGAGACGTTCGGTCGCTCCTATGGCCTGATGGAGTGTGTGGAACTGGATGACGCCGAGCTTGTGGTGATGGCGATGGGCAGCACCGCCGGCACGTGCAAGGACGTAGTTGCCGACCTGCGGGAGCAGGGCGTCAAGGCAGGCTTGCTGAAGCTGCGCTGCTTCCGGCCATTCCCGGCCCCGGAGATAGTGGAGGTGCTCAAGGGCGCGAAGGCGCTGGCAGTGCTTGACCGGGCTGCCTCGTTCGGAGCCGCCACTGCGCCACTGTTCTCTGAGACAGTCTCAGCCCTTTACTCGCACGGTGTTCACGCGCCGGCCCTGAATATCATCTATGGTCTGGGGGGGCGCGAGATCAGACCTGAGGATATCGTCGGCGTATTCGATGACCTCAAGGCCATCGCCAAGAGCGGCCAGCCCAGCGATCCGGTCAAGTGGATCGGCGTGAGAGAATAGACACTGCCGTAGCATGGGCATCCTGCCCACGCGGCACGAGCTGGAAGCTCGTGCTACCAATGGCGATAGGAGATAGAGATATGTCCAAGAATCTAAAGCAGCTTTCGCATTCACCTGTTCGTCTCACCGGCGGCCATCGGCTCTGCCCCGGCTGCGGGGAGCCCATCGTGGTCAGGCAGGTCCTGATGGCTACTGATGACCCGGTTATAGTCGCCAACGCGACCGGTTGCCTGGAAGTGTCAACCACCATCTTCCCCTACACCGCCTGGAACATCCCGTGGGTACATTTGGCCTTCGAGAATGCAGCGGCAACAGCAGCCGGCCTGGAGGCGATGTACCACAAGTACAAGATTGACCAGCAAAACGGTAGGCCAATCCCGGATTACGTGGACCCGGATGCGAACTACAAGTTCGTGGCCTTTGCCGGCGATGGTGGCACCTACGACATCGGCATTCAGGCGTTGTCGGGCGCTGCCGAGCGCGGTCACGATTTCGTCTATGTCTGCCTGAATAATGAGGCCTATATGAATACGGGGATTCAGCGCTCTAGCGCCACACCGCTGGGCGGGCATACGACCACCAGCCCGGCCGGCAAGGT
>JALGTI010000273.1 GCA_029821455.1 Candidatus Zipacnadia bacterium
AGTGGCGTCCTGGCACACATCAACATTGCCAGCCCTCCCAGGGTCAGCAAGTATAGAGTGAATCTCCACGACCTTGAGACGATAGCAATTCCGGCTCTGCGGCGGGCTTGCGAGAGCGCCGACCTGATTGTGTGCGACGAGATCGCCGCGATGGAGCTATGCAGCCCTCTTTTCGCCGAGGCGGTGCGGGCGGCCCTTGATTGCCCCAAGCCGCTGCTGGGTGTCATCCAGCAGAAGCGGCTGCCATTTCTGGATGAGGTGCGGCAGCGCCCCGATGTACGGGTTGTGACTGTCACGGCAGAAAATCGTGATCGGCTATCACAGCAGCTTTCCGAGGAATTAGGTGCCCTCATCGGAGGCTAGTCCGCGACGTTGTATATCCTCTTCGGGTTCTCGTAGAAGCACTGGTGCACCAGCGAGAGGGCGATGTCTTCGGTCAGCAGGCCACGCTCGACCCGATCTACCAGCACCTCCCCGAAGATCTGCTTGACCAGCCTCAGCTTCGGATAGATCCACTCGGCGTGGTAGGCGTCGGAGAAGAAGGCGATGATCTTGTTGGCGGGTACCATATCCAGGCGCGTTTCGATGCTCTTGCGGATGTAGAACGGATACAGGACGTGCCACCAGTAGCCTGCCACGCTGACATTGGGCACGTGCTTGGCGATGATGCCAAGGTCCTGGATGTTAGCGTCACAGGCGGAGGAGCAGTTGAAGTGGAAGTCCTCAAACTCCCCGGCCAGCCGGGCAAGCGCACCAGGCAGTTCGGGACTCCAGTGGGTAATGGAACGGTGCGGTGGCAGCACTTCCGCGCCGACGATGAACTGGATGGTGCGCACGGGCCCCTCGCGCATCCCCTCCAGGAAGTTGCGGACGCCGTATGACCAGAACGCGCTCATCTGCTCGTGGCTGATGGGCATGCCGGCCCTGGTGTCCTGCAGCACCTGGGTCACTTCAGCGTTGCTGGGCTGTATGAAAGTGGTGAACGGCAGCACCCACATTCCGACAAAGTGCACGTCCATATTGCTGCGTTGTTTCCCGTAGTTGCGCATTGCCTCGCCGTAGTCATCTGCGCTCTTTAGCTCTTTGCCAAGCTGGCTCTCGATGCCGGCGAGGGCCTGCTGTGGATTCGTCTTGCCGCTTTCGAGGTTGGCAGGCACGCCTTCAGCGCCCTTGCCTATGATATCACCACAGGCTGGTTCCTGATAGCGCTCGCATGTGATGCTCTTGGTGATATGGCACCTGTTTCCCAGCAGTTCTGTCCGCCACGCCGGATCGGCGCTTCTTTCAGCCACGCGGGAGAAGACGTCTTCGAGATTATCGGCGGTCAAATCTCCCCCAGGCACATCGTACAGGTCCTGCAGGAGGGTCCGCAGGAAGCTGCCGCAGGTGGTGTTGCGGATGTGGGGCAGATACGGAACGACGGCATTGACTCTATCCAGCGGTTCCATTTCCGGATCTACCAACTCGTGAGGGAGACCTGCCCTGGTGGCGCCCGTGGCCGGCATTCCCGCTGAGACCAGTTCTATCCAGATGTGGTGATAGAGCACGATGTCAGCGAGGGTATCGGCCTCGGGTTTAGCGGGCCGCAGATGAGAGTGCGGGTCAACGACGGGGACAGTGTCAAGCTCCGCCTGCAAGGTACGCGCAAAGCCGTTCATATTGGCTCCTCCGTGACTCAGTTGGCGTATGGATGGAGGCGCTGATTTCGCCCTCTACGGTGCACACACCTGCCAGTCATAGAGGTTTCGATCTGCAACTGCCAGCCTTCCGGGGCAGGGCGATGGCGGTCAGGAGGCGAAATAGACGATGGACAACTACTTTTGCAAGACTTGTTTTGCTCAGGTGACGGGATGTGGCTGACGAAGATTCGCTATCTTGTGGCTCTGTTGATCGGCTGCGCGGCCGGGGCGGTGGCGGTTGCGCTGCATCAGCCTGTGGAGCTAATCGGTGAGGGCCTATGGGGTCTGGAGACGCACACCTATGACTTCCGGCTGGCACACCGCGTCCCGCTGCCACAGAGCGACCAGATAGTGCTGGTCTGCATTGATGAGTTCTCGCTGGAACAGTTGGGCGTATGGCCGTGGCCTCGCAACTATCATGCTACTGTGATCGAGAACCTGAAGGAGGCCGGCGCACGGCTGATTGGCGTGGATGTGCTGTTCCAGGGCGTGACCAGTGAGGAGGCGGCCCTGGAGCTATCGTTGGAGAAGCCGCTGGACTGGGAGCCCCCCCTCAGTGAAGATGACAAGGCGCTGGCTGAGGCGATCTGCGCAGCCGGCAATGTCGTACTGGCCGTGCAGATTGCGACCTCCGAGGTGCAGGGAGATTCTGAGCTGGCCGCCGAATACGTCCAGGCTGCCTTCCCCCATTGGAAGTTCGAGGCCGCTGCTGCGGGGCTAGGAGTAATTGATGTGCCTGAGGACATAGACACGTATGTGCGGCGTTATCGGCCCACGGTGGTGCATCAGGACGAGGAGTACCCTACAATCGCCGTGCAGTTAGCAGCCCTGTATCAGGGGCAGTCGGCCGAAGAGGTGGAGAGGACTGTGGTCACCGAGGGCCGCGTCTTTCATCCCTACCTGGACGGGGAACACTTCCTGATAAACTACCGGGCGCCGGCGGGCCAGGGGTTCAAAGAGCTCCCGTTCTATCAGGTTATGTATGGGAATTTCGACCCCGAGGACGTGCGAGCAAAGATCGTCCTGGTAGGGGCTACTGCTGCAGCAATGCACGACCTGCATTACTGTCCGCTTAGCCTCCGGCGCGGCGCTGACCGCCAGAAGACGGCCGAGAAGATGTCGGGAATAGAGATACACGCCAACGCGCTGGACACGATACTCAACCGCCGCTACCTTGTTCCTTTGCCAATCCCCTACACATACCTAATTGCGATGGTCTCAGCCGCTCTTGTGGCAGCGCTGGTCGGATTGCTGCGGCCATTATGGGGCCTTGTGGGAGGGTTTGGGGTGATCGCGGGAGCTACTTTCGCCGTCAGCTCCCACCTGCTGGCTGCCAGCAACCTGTGGATGCCGTTGGTCGCCCCTCTGCTGGCACAGATGCTGGCCTACGCCGGTATGACCACATATCTAGAGCTGACTGAGGAGCGCTTGCGCCGACAACTCCGCAGTACTTGGGGTAAGCGCGTTTCACCGGAGGTTATGGAGCAGATCCTGGCCAACCCCGAGCGTGTGGCCGGCAAGCGGATCGTGGCTACGGTGATGTTCACAGATATGGCAGACTTCACTGCCTTCTGCCATAGTTCCTCGCCGGAGGTGGTAGTTGAGACGCTCAATACTTACCTGACCACTATGGTGGAGATAATCAAACGCTACGGCGGCACGATTGACAAGTTCACTGGTGATGGAGTAATGGCAGTGTTTGATATCCCTGAGCCGGGTCCGGATCATGCCAGGAGAGCGATACAGGCTGCGCTGGAAATGCAGAGGGAGGCTGCCCGCATTAGGGAGAAGCTTGCTGAGGGGCAGTGGCCCTTGTATATGAGGGTGGGCATCCACACAGGGGAACTGGTCGCTGCTGAGATTGGTGCCGAGGACCTCTTGTCTTACACTGTAGTCGGCGACACAGTCAGCACTGCCTCGCGTCTGGAGGGCCTCAATAAGCGCTACGGAACCGAGATTATGGTGTCAAAAGCCACTTTCGGAGCGGCTGGTGCGGGTGTGGTGGGGAGGTTCGTGGCCCTGGGCGCTGTGAGGGTCAGGGGCCGGGCTGAGCCTGTAGACGTGTACGCTATCGAGCAGCCACCACCCCAGAAAGGTGAGACGAATGATGAGATGCCTTGATGAAGTGCTGGAGGCTATTCAGGAACACCCGCGCCAGACGGTGGCAGTAGCCGTGGCCCAGAGCGCCACGGTGCTGGAAGCCGTGAAGGAGGCGCAGGAGCGCGATATCGCCGACCCGCTGCTGGTTGGGGATGCCGCCCAGATCGAAGCTCTGGCCGCCGAGGCCGGTATGGACCTGGCCGGAGTGGAGGTCATTGACGAGCCCAACGACCTACACGCGGCGGAGGCTGCGACATTGGCGGTGCGCGAGGGCCGAGCGCAGTTGCTAATGAAAGGCCACATCCACACGGACGACTTCCTGCGCGCGGTGCTGGACAAGGAAGACAAGCTGCTGATTGTCACCGATGGGGCGATGAACATCGCTCCTGATCTGGTTCAGAAGGCGGAGATCGTCCTAAATGCTGTCTACCTGGCTGAATGCCTGGGCATTCACAACCCTAAGGTTGGGGTGCTGGCGGC
>JALGTI010000274.1 GCA_029821455.1 Candidatus Zipacnadia bacterium
CGGCGATAGGGGTGCATTATGTCCCAGTTGACCGCCACATTCGGATGCTCAACCGCTTTCATCACTTCAACGACATCCTTGGTGTTGCAGAAGGCATCATGGGTCTCCAGACACAGGAACACGCCTGCGGCGGCAGCCTCCTCGCAGCAGGCCGCCAGGCCCCCGGCCACACGCTTTTTGGCATCCTCAAACGTCATATCCTCCGGCGGCATCCCCCCGAACACGCGCAGTCTCTCGCAGCCGCAGTCCGCGGCAAGCTGGATATAGCGCTTGGTCAGGTCAATGCTCTCACCCAGCTCGTCATCAGGCAGGGCATAGCACCGCGAAGTCGCAATGCAGCTCAGCGCCACCCCGCAATCGCTGAACTGGGCGCCTATCTGCTTGCGCTCTTTCTTCGTGGCGGTCAGTTCCACTCCGTGTTTGTGGTCTGCTTCGGCGCGGGGCTCGATGCCATCATAGCCGTAGCGGATTGCAGCAGTAAGCAGCTCTGTCAGGCTCCAGTCCGGAGCCACAAAGCTCATAAACGATAGCTTCATTTACTTCACCTTCACTTTCTGGAGATGCAGTTGCTGTCTGCGAAGTAATAACGCAGTTCTAACTCGTCGCCTCGACCTTGAGGCAGACCGATGCGAGTGGTCGTGACAATCGGACGGTGGGGGGTGTCCCCGTCGGCCATAAACAGCGGCCCGACGGTGATATCGCCCCAGTTATGCTGCGGCCCGATGCCAAGGGCTTGGCACAGTTTCGCCGGGCCGCTGCAGAGGTCCTCCGGCGCGTCAACACCACGCCGCTGGCGCATCAGTTCCAGGCCCTCCAGCGGCTCCAAGGCGCGAATGAGTATCGCCTCTGGTGTGCCAGCTGGCTGGGTCACGATGTTTATGCAGTGATGCATTCCATAGATCTGGTAAACGTAGATAGTGCCCGGCTGCTCGAACATAGGGGCATTGCGCTCGGTCTTTCCCCCGGCGGCGTGGCAGCCGAGGTCGCCTTCAGCCAGGTACGCCTCAGTCTCGACGATCCGTCCCACCGTCCGGCCCTGGGGGTTGTCGCTGACCAGCAGTTCGCCCAGTAGCCGCTTAGCGATTTGCGGGGTGGGGCCTGTATAGAAGCTTTGCTGGAGTGCGGTGTAGCCAGTCACAGGACACACATCACTTTGGGTAGCGGATTGCGGGCAAGCTGGAAGCTTGCCCTACCCTCCGGGTGGCGGCAGCAGCAGCCTGAATGGCTGAGCGTGCTCCCACTCCGCCCTCACAGCCTCCTCGTGGGCCTGGAGGGCGTCAGTTGTGCCCTCAGATAGGTACATCTGCCCCCGGAAGGTCTGCTGCTCCCCCGGTTCGATCTCCGCCTCCGTCTGCTCCCAGAACAGCCCTGTGACCCAGCCATCCGCACCGTCGCTGTCCCAACCAGCACCGGCGATATCGCTGTTCACTTCCGCCCGGGCCATGGTCTGCGAATCGTTAGCCACTGTCATACACACATCCACAAAATCGCCGAACGGCCGCGCCCAGACCTTGCATCTCCCCGTCGCATTTTGACCTTCACGCGTAAGAGTGCCCCATAGATGTCTGCGCCAGGTATTACCCCTCGTCAACAAGGCCTCGCCAGATAGTTGCGCCCCGATCCGCAGCCGTGGAGGCTGAAGCGCCAGATTCGCACGATTCACCAGCAGGTTGCCGCGCGTGGTTGGTCTCAGTAATAGCTCGGTTTGCCAATCCTGCGGGAAGTCGGCCAGATACCTGGCCAGCAGTTTGTTTGGCTCATTCTCCATAAAGTAGAACTTGCCATGGGAGGTAAACTTGCCGGCCTGCACATCGTAGTCAGGCACCAGATTGGGATGGATGTGCAAGCAATCATGCCAGCCCTGGCTGAGGCTGTGGCTCTTGCCCCAGCCCAAGGCGGTCAGGTACCTGCCATCCCGCGACACGCAGCCGA
The DNA here is from genome assembly GCA_029821455.1 of Candidatus Zipacnadia bacterium. GTDB lineage: Bacteria > Armatimonadota > Zipacnadia > Zipacnadales > Zipacnadaceae > JALGVG01. The sequence continues at coordinate 1,933 of JALGTI010000274.1, forward strand.
TGAGGCTGTAGATGGGGCGGTCGGTGCTGATACCCCAAAACGCCTCCGGCTGGCCGCCATGGATAGCCCACACCGGTGGGTAGATCTGCACCCAGGGCGGGGTGTTGACAGGGTCATCATCGGGCTTGCGGGTATCCGGGAAGCGAGTTGTGTCCCTAAAGAGCGTAAAGCCGTTTATCGTGTAGACAAAGCACTGGTTGACGAATGTCTCAACGAAGTCACCGTCGTGGCCAAAGCCCTGGGCCTTGGTGAGTTGCCAGCAGGGGTTGATACCGGTGATCTTCATCGCCTGTGCGGGAGTGGGGGCCTTGACTTCGACGTTGAAGAGCACCGCCTGGTGCTCGGGCACAAAGTGGCTGGTCAGCTCCACGTCGCCGGTGTTCTGCTTCAGGATCAGGCTGCCATCGGGCTGGAGTTGCGCTTCACCGCCACCAAATCCGCCCTCGTAGCACCAGATTTCACATAGAAACCCAGGGATTGCAGGGACCTCGATTTGAACCATTGACAAGAGGCGGTCACCATGTTTGCGTTTCTCGAGGTTCAATCTAGGGACAAACAGGTCATTCATCACTGCGACCTCCGAAGCCGACCAACCTGGCCCGGCGTAGAGTGCGCCCAGGGCCAGCAGGGCTACCGCCGCAAGCTGTCTCCTCATCAATTGATGTCTCCTTTCACAGCCTGTGGATTGGGAGGTATTTCGGCCCCTCCGTGCTCATTTCCTCTCTCTTCCCACTTTCACGGCAATAGAAAATCGGGTGGAGCACAAAAAATCCGGCAGGGGTTTCTACCCGGCAGGAGGAGAAACGTGAGTAGGCGTCGAATGCTCAGTATGCAGGGAGGGGTCACCCGGGGTGGAGTGATGGTGGTATGAACAGAAACAGGCAGGTGCGATCTAGCGGCGGCAAGAAGCAGCGATGGCTACTGGAGGTTCGGAATTACTGGCGGAAGTTTATAGCTAGCTGCGGCGACGAGTCGGGCGAGCCGCAGGCAGAAGCGCCCCAGACGCAGAATAATCAGTCAGGTCAAGCAGCAGAGCCGCAGGACCAACAGTAGCGCGCAGGCGCTGGGGAAAACTAAGAATTCATTTCACGCTGGTCACTAGGCGGCGGAACGGAGCAGAATTGTGTGCCAATCCAGAGGGCCGCAGATATCACCGCGGCCCTCGTTGCTGCGTACTGGCACTGCTCAAGTGCTGTTGCCTGGCGCAACGTGAGTGGCCTTGAAGTTCTCGGCCAGGCCCCACAGCATATTGCCAACCAGGATCGCTATCACCAATAGGGCTGCGTAGATGATAAGCTGGGCGAAGCCGCGGATGTCAGAGTCATCGCTGAACTTAAGTAGAATGCCCACAATCAAGCCCAGAGGCGGGCAGAAGATGGCCAGCAGCAGCAATCCAATCTGCAGAAAGGGATTCAGGGCCACTATCGTAGGCTTCTCGCCGGCCCTTACCTCTTTGACAGCGCGCATCGCGCCAATTCCGCGCCAGAGCACGCCAATGCCAATCGCTATGCCTGCCAATCCCGTCCCTCCCAGAATGAGAGCCAATACACGGTTGTCAGCGAACCCGCCAAAGCTGCGCAACACACTCATATCCAGCCCTGCCAGACTGCCGGCCAGTTTGTAGCGGCCAAAGCCCAGGGCCAGCACTAGGATGCCGGCCAGCAAGGCCACGGCACCGATAATGTACGAGGTGATGGCTTCCTGCGCCAGGCCCTTGGCCGCCTGCTTGTCGAAGACGCGCAGCCTCGTCTCCTCTGAGGTCTCCCCCGGCACCGCCCTGCCAGCGGCTGCCCCACCAGCGCCGGAGGGCGGCACCTCCGTCCAACCGGCTCGTGCAGCGACTGACTGCGCACGGAGTTTCTCCTTGTCAACAGCAGTTACCTGGGTCAGGTCGGCTCCGCAGTCCATACAGACAGTATCAGTCGGGGACGCCTTGGCGCCACATTTGGGACATCTGGTTACACGCATATTCATTTCCTCCCAAGTCAGTTTCAGTGCAATTACTATAAGAGAATAGCTTAGGTTTGGCAAGATGTGAATCGGTGATCTGGGGCAACGGGTGGTAACCGGAATCTCAACCTTGCCACAAAGCGTCAGGGGACCCCGCTGTCAAAGGAGGTTCCCATTCGATAGGTCTTGGACGCCGATGGGCCGGCTGTCAGGGGGAGCTTCGCCTGCGCCGGCCCCCTCGCTAAGGGGGGGAACCGGCAGGATGCCCATGCCACAGAAAAAGGCCCCGGCTCGGCCGGGGCCTTTACAGCAGTCCGGCGGCTTGTGTGGCGGAACGAGACTGTATGGGGTCGAGCCGACGCTTGGGGCCACGTTGAGGACGGGTGGGAAGCGGCCTGCGGTGGCCGGCGGGCCAGGTATCTGCGGCACATATTGCGGATGATGCCATGCAGCCAGCCGCCAAACGCGGCGGGCTTCCTGAGATTGTGCAGCGACTGGTACGCCTGGACGAACGCCTCCTGTGCGATGTCCTGAGCGGCCTCGAAGTCGCCGGTCAGGTGGTGCGCAGTCGCTATGGCCCGGGCCTGATGAGTGCGCACCAGTTCAGTGTAGGCGTTGTTGTCACCGCGCAGTGTGCGTTTGACCATTTGTGCGTCCTGGGAAGGTGGCATCAGTACCACATAGTCGAGCTTCTCATAACCGCAAACCTGATAATATCACTGGGCCGCCAGGGCAGACTCTTCTGACTAGATAGTGCCAGTTTGACCGCAAATCATTACAAATGCTCGTCAATAATCTTCGGGTAATCCTTCGATGTATGCAACGGCCTCACCGACTACGAAGAATGAGCCAGTCACGCAGATGCAGTCGTGCGGCCCGGCAATCTGTCGAGCGCGGTCAAGAGCAGCCCTGACCCGGGGAATAAGCTCAGGCTCTGCCAACCAGATGCCGGCAGTCCGTTGGTGAAGGTCCTCAAGGAGCATAGCGCGGCGCAGGCGGGCCTGAGTGAGGATGACGTGGTCAGCCAGGGGCGCGAGCCGGGAGGCAATGGCGGCGGCATCCTTATCTTGGGAGATACCCAGGATGAGAATCAACCGTCTGAACTGAAGATACTCAGGCAAGGCAGCGGCCAGCGCTGTGGTGGATGGCTCATTGTGGGCGCAGTCCAATACCAGCCATGGCCGGGCCTGCCGAACCTCGAACCGCCCTGGCCAGTGCAGCTCCGCCAGGCCGTGCTGGAAATCAGCAGCCTCGATGCGCCAGCCCAGACTGCGAAGCTGGACGACTGCCTCGTACGCTAGTGCCGCATTCAGAGCCTGGTGGCGGCCCAGTAGGGGGGTGCTGATTTCTAGACTGCCGTCGTCGGTCTGGAGAGTGAACTGCTGGCGCGGCGGGCTGAAGTCGTCATCAGTTTCTGGAACGGGTACGGGCCTGGCTCGTTCGAACACCGGCTGGCTCGTGATGGGTTTGTAGGGTGACTGGAGTTCGTCAGCTCTTTGTCGAATCACCTCTCCCGCCTCTGGTTCCTGCGGCGCACAGATCACCGGGACCCCCGGCTTGATAATACCGGCCTTCTCGCCGGCGATGGCGGCCAAGGTATCCCCCAGGATCTCCGTATGGTCAAAGCCGACGGTGGTGATGACCGTCAGCAGCGGGGCGATGATGTTGGTGGCATCCAGGCGACCGCCGAGGCCGGTTTCGATGATGGCAATGTCAACGCGCGCCCGCGCAAACGCCAGCAAGCCCATACCTGTATAGATTTCAAAGAATGTAGGCGAGGTAAGCTGGTCGCTGTCGCGCAGTTCCTCGGCAGCCGGCTGGATGAGGCATACCAGTTCGGTGAGGGCAGTTTCACTGATTGGCTCGCC
>JALGTI010000275.1 GCA_029821455.1 Candidatus Zipacnadia bacterium
AAAAGATAGCCTATCGGCCGCAAACCTACGACGGCCCCATCGGACGGGATGTCGAGATCTCGGCGGCCCGCAATGAGTACGAGCCGTTTGTCCTGCTCCTGCTGTCCTTCGACAGCCCACTTGAGGGTGTCACCGTGAGGGTCTCGAAACTCTCACGAGTTGATGGTGGCGGCGTGATTGCGCCGGAGAATATCGAGGTCGCTCCGATGGGGTACTGCAGGCCCAGATCGCATCAACCACTGCAGGCCTATCAACTGCGGCCCGACATCAAGACGTTTGACCTCCCTGTTGGTGTTCAGCAGGCCGTGTGGGTGAATGTCTACGTTCCGCTGGGCACGCCCCCGGGGGAGTACCGTGGCGTGGCAACTATTGCGCCGTCGAATGCGAAGCCGCAGGAGGTTGAAATCAAGCTGGCGGTTCGGTCATTCACGCTGCCGGAGCGGCCATCGCTGCTAAGTGCGGGGAGCTTCAATCCTCCATCTGTCAACGACACCGTAGAGCTGGCGTACGTGAAGCTGATGACCCAGCACCGCTGGTGCGCCCACAGGATCTATCAGTGGCCGGTGCCGCCGCCGCCGGAGACCATTAGGAAGTGGGTGGAGATGGGCGTGCCGTTGATAAACCTGCTGCGCCTTAGCCGCATGCACGGCCAGTATGAGCGCGACGAACAGGGCAATATCATTTCATACCGCAAGGACATCAGGGAGAACTACCTAAACAGGCTGCGGGAGCCGGTGCGGCAACTCAAGGAGGCGGGCCTGTTTGAGTATTGCTACGTGTACGGGTTTGATGAGCCGACGGCGGCGATGGTGCCGGCGCTGGAGGATATGTTCGGGGCAGTGAAAGAGGAGTTCGGCCTGCGCACGATGTTCACAATCTACTTGCCCATCTGGCGCGAACACCCACGCATCAGCAATGTGGACTACTACTGCGTCACACCGCAATGGCTAACGCCGGAGCTTATCGCCCAGATTCGACAGTCAGGCAGCCAGGTCTGGTGGTATAACATCTCGGGTGGCGACTGGGCACGGTCGCAGTTCTGGTCTACATATAAGTCCGGACTTGAAGGTGTGCTGCATTATAGCCTGACGGCCAAGTCCACCATTCGGGAAATACCCTTCCCTGTGGATGACAGCAATGAATGGGGCTACATCCGGCACAATAACAAGGCCGGCCCCATCAGCACCTGGGACTTTGAGCAGTGGCGCGAGGGCCTGGAGGACTACGAATACCTGAAGTTGCTGGAGCAGGTGGTTGCCGAGGTGGAAGCCTCGCCGGCCACCGAGCAGTTGAAGTGGCGACTGGTGAGAGCCAGGGAGCTTCTTGCTGTTCCGGACACCATCGCACGCCCGATCATTCACTACTGGAAGACGCCCCCCAACCACGAAGAGCTACTCGCAGCCCGCGACGAGATTGCGGAATTGATTGCGGAACTTACTGCAGCGCTGGCATCAGACTAGAAGCGGCCTCAAAACCCCCGTAAGGTCCCAAGACTAATCTGCGCACTTTGGAGGGCCGGGATGTCGCGGTCTGTGGAGCATAAGTGGCAGCCTTGACTTCTCCTTCTGCAAGAGTCATCATCTCTGGATGTTCTGGCACTTGCTTCTGATCTTGGTGTCACCACAAGAGCATTATTGTTGTGATTGTTTTCTTTCTGCTTTCGCTGACCTTATCATACGGTGAGGGCAGCTTTGGGACAAAGGATGATGTTTTCCTGATTGAACAGGTCAACCAAGCCGCCCTGAATATGGGCAAGGCGGACTTTATGCCGGAAGCCTGGCTGAAGGTGGATAGCTCCAGGTATGCGGCCGAGGGCGGTGAAGCCCTGCGCAAGTTCATTTCCAAGCGCGAAGGCTCATCCGCTGGGTACTGGTTCTGCTACCAGGCAGGCTACTTCAGGGTGATCCTCTTTGCTGGCGAAAGCGGCGTCTATCTGGCGGCGTGGCCTATGGCGAAAGGTACATCCGCGTGAGAAACGAACGAGACGAAGCGGTGGAGGTTATCTCCCCCAAGATACGAGTGCTGCCCGGTCACCAGTATGCGATGACTGCCTTCATCAGAATCAGCGACGCAGCCGGCTGCCACATGGTCGCCTGGTATCTGAACCAGAAGGGACGGACCATCAAGTACAGCATGGCCGGGGGTTTGCCGCTCCCTGAGAAGCAACCGAGCCTTGACAATGTCGGCGGGTATCCCTACGATGTTTATGATGTCAGTCTCCTCAAGCCACGCAATCCAGATTGAAAGAACTGCAGAGAGAGGGCGATGACATGGGTGAAAGCAAGATCTTTCTCAGCGCCGGGTTCGACTGCGAGCCGCTCGAGGCCAAGTCGCCTGGATGTGGCGGTCCTGCCACCTGGCAGGAGAGCGAGAAGCAAGTACTGACAATTGCACAGATCTACCGTGAGCGCAATCTGGTAGACGCCTGCAGCTTTAACTTGACCCCCGAAGCGGCCAGGGCGCAGCCGGACCTGTATAAGTCCCTGCATGACGAGGGGTTCTACATCGGACTGCAGCCTAACATACCGGGCTTCAGGTTCCCTACTTATGACCGCAAGCTGGGACTGTATTCGGCGGATGAACAGCGCGACATAATCCGGTTGTGCCTTGATGATTTTGAAGACGCCATGGGCTTTACGACCACCACTTACCTGCCGTGCTGTGGCTCTCGCAGCGACGAAACGGCCTCGATCCTGTTCGAGCTAGGGTTTGAAGTGTTCATCCAATCCGGGCCCGGTCGCTACCCGAAGGACAGACCGGACATGATCACCGTCGGTCTGTTCCCGTTTCCGCACAAGGCCAGCCGAACTCACCGTTGTCTGGCCGGTGACCTCGACCTGCTGGTAATACCAAACACGGTGGATGTTACTGGCAAGTACTCTCGCTATGGCTGGTGCCCCGGCGATCCACGTCCCGAGGCGCCTGTCTGCGAAGAGACCCACGCAATGTACCGCGACATCATTGACAGTTGGCTCGAACTCGGCCTGGCTATGGGTGTGCCGATAATTCCTCTCAAGGTAGGAGGACATAACACGGCGCGCGGCGCAGCCGCCAATATCGCATATCTCGCTGACTACTGTCTCGAAGCAGGTGATAGATTTGGACTAGAACTGGTCCCGGCCAGTCCGCTTGACATTCGTAGAGAGGCCGAACGCGTCGGTATTCTCTAACCGACAAGCACATCTGACGCGGTAGGCCAAAACTAGGCCCAACGATAGACACGCGAAGCATAATCGTGTTCAGCAACGCACGTTAGAAGAGGGAGGCCACTAGCATGGACATACAACGAAAGATGCAGGTGCCCGGCGAATTCAAAGTGATCAACTATGATGTGAGGGACTTCACCGGCAACTATGCGTGTATGGATTACGGGGACCCCAATGCGCCGAGGCTCGCCCAACTCAGAGACGAGTTCGGCCTCGAGGCCATTGTGAGTGACTGCGAGTCCGAGTTTGAAGGGATGCTTGCGCTGAAGCGCTGGGTACGCAGCCGCTGGAACCACGGCTGGTCGCGCAGCGGGGACAAGGTGAAGGACGCTCTGGACATCCTGCACGAGGCAGCGAAGGGAGAGCAGTTCAACTGCGGCTACTACTCGATAGTCTTTAGTGAATGTGCCACCGCCCTGGGATGGCCGGCGAGGCGGGTGGGATTGACTATTATGGACTGCGAGTTCCCGCGCGACTTCAATGTCGGCAACGTGGGACATTCGGTGGTAGAGATATGGTCAAATGAATACGAGAAGTGGGTGATAATGGACTCGGACCTCAATGTTTACTATCAGCGGGATGGCCTGCCCCTTAACGCGCTGGAGATAAGGGACGCGTGGTTGAGTGGATGCGCAGATCAGGTCGAGATGGTGCAGGATGAGCCGGCATTTGTCCAGCCCAGCGCCGAGACGGTCGCGATTCACAGAGAGATCTCGGAGGGCTACGAGGACTATGACCTGGAAGTCTCGCGGTTCACAAATCAGCGGTTCACGCGCCACCGCGTTATAGACTACTATGCCAGAGTCAACATCGCCGGTTGGGAGTGGGTAGACGATAGAGGGCTGCCCACGCTTGTCCGCCATTTCGGGCCGAGCGGCAAGGCACGCTGGACTTCGAATCTTGCCGCGGCTTGCCATCAGCCTCGAACACTGTATGCCTTTCTTCGACCATTACGAGGTGCGCGTGGACGGGGATGGCTGGGAGCGGCGAGATGCCGAATTTGATTGGCCGATGCACGATGGGATCAACTCCCTGCAGTGTCGGGGCGTGAACGTGATGCACAGGCCGGGGATTATCAGCAAGGTTGATGTTGCCTATGCACGCCCGCGATGG
>JALGTI010000276.1 GCA_029821455.1 Candidatus Zipacnadia bacterium
AACTTCGACATCAGGCACCTCCTGGCTTGTTTTCACTCATGATACCTGATTCTCGCCCGATGTCTATAGTTCGTAAAACAATTGAACACTATTGGTGGCCACGCTGATGTCCTTCCAGGTCAACTACGAGGATGCAAAGTACTTGTCGGGAGAGCTGGACGGCGTCCCGCCTGCCAGCCTGGTGAACCTGGAGCCCTTTCACGCCTACGTCAAGACCACCAGTCCCGACGGGAAACGGTTGCCGGTGTACTCGATGAGAGGCAACCCTCCTCTCGCTCCAGATCCGAGTGTTGCAGCCCGGGTCCTGGAACAGGTGAGCGGGTACAGCCGCCTGGCAGTGGGTGCCCAGGAGCAGGCCTCCAGGCTGGCTGCGGAGTTGAGCGACAGCGCGGAAGCCCGGCAACGCGAGGAAGAGATCAACACCTGGCTGCAGGCCCGGGAGGAGAGTGATTTCGTCACCGAGCAGCAGTTAGGTGAACTGGCCCGCATGATGGCCACCCGCTCGACCCAGGACTACGGGCCGAAAGCGGGTAGTATCGGGCGGGGAATGTCGGCTCGCTCTGAGCAGGGTCGAAGGGCAGGGAGAGGTAAGAAGCGAAGAATACAAGGTTTTCGGGTTCTCGACACAGGGGACGAGAACGATGACTAAGCCGGAACTCCACGAGGTACTGTGTTTGCTGCGGGATCATCCCTGGTCCACCGCTTCCCAGGTGGCCGGGCTGACCAACCTGCCGTTGCGCTCTGGGCAGCGGTATCTCTCCAACCTGCTTTCCGCGAGCCTGGTCCAAGCAGTGCGTGTTCCGCGGGTGCGAGGGAGGCTGTATGCTCCATCAGCGGCCGGCATCGCTCTACTGGCAGGGGGTAAGCGAAAGGCGAAGACCTACGCCCGTGCTTTTCGCATCGACTGCCTTCACCTGGCGGAGACGCTGCTGCGTGCGCATCCGCTGATGTGGGCACGGGATTTCCTGACCACGCTGGTCGTGCCCAGGGCCGGAGGGTTACAGTGGGCTGTTAGCCCCTGGGAAACCCGCGTGGGGCGTGCCGTATTCCGCCTCGACGCCTACGGCTGCGTGCTCTGGATAGGGCGTCATATTCCTTTCGCCATCCTGGCCGACCCGGGAGGACTGGCGGTCGAGAGGTACGCCGACGTATTCAGGAACTTTGCCCGGTGGGCAGGTGAAGCTGGCCTTACCGGAGGTGTCCGGCCGGTGCTGGTGATGCTGACAACCTACACGCGGCGGGCGCTCCAGTTGTCGGTCCTGTGGCAGGACGTGACCGAGCGACTGAGGGATGTGCATCTCGATATGTTTGTGGCTGTCTTCGATGAACTGGCAAAGAATCCAGCGGGATGGTGGCGGGGAGGGATGGCTGAGCAGGGGCCTTTGTGGAGCGGCTGCCACGGCAGCAGGGTGGCCATCTCGCGCCAGTGGCCCTCACTGGCACCGTGTTCCGGCTCCCGTCCCATGATGGTTCAGAACCTGGCCGACTGGCTACAGAAGAGAGAGCACGGCCGGCGGTGGCTGGTGCGTGCTTTCCTGGCGCTGTCGGGCAAGGAGTGGGATGTGCTGGAGCAGGTTGCCCGCTGGCCCCTCCTGCGGAGCGGTGACCTGGCGCTCCTGGGTGGGTACTCTGATAGCGGGAAGGGCTTCGTCGCCGGGGCCGTCCAAAAGCTGGAGGCCCAGGGGCTCGTCAAGGTTGTGTGGGAAAGTGACGCCATCCGGCGTGGTTTGGAGTTGCAACATGCCCAGTTGTGTGGACGCCTGGCGAAGGCGACCGAGGACGCGTCCAAGGAGAAGCTGGAAGAGCGCCTGGCGCGGGTCGAGCACGCCCTGCGAGATCTCCCCGAGGAGGGGCAGGGAGAAAAGCGATACGTGATCTCCCATCTTGGCCTGGACTTGCTGGCTGCCACTCGCGGCATGCCCCCGCTGGCCTATGGACGCGCGCGCCTGTGGCCGGTGGGGTATGAGGAAATTGATGGCAAGCGAGTGGTGGTCCTCCGCATAGCCCACTATCTCCTGGCCTACCAGCACACGCTTCTCATCAACGAATTCTTCCTCGGTCTGCGACGCCTGGCCGAGGAGCAGTGGCGCCAGTTACACAGGAACCACCAGTTGTTGATCTGGGACAGTGTGGAGTGTGCACGGTGGTTCTGGGACGCCCAGGGCCGGCAGCGGTTGCTGCCAGACGCTGGCGGCGTGTACCAGATCGGGCGGGAGGTGTACGAGTTCTGGATGGAGGTGGATCGGGGGCACAGCGTGGGCGGAAAGCATGGCCAGGCGCTCAGGCGCAAGTACGAGCGGTACTATCTCTACCGTCGCCGGCCGGACGCGATCTATGGAGGAAGTATGCCGCGCCTGCTGATCGTGACCCGGCAACTCGGGCGCGCTCGACAGGTGCGGCAGGTGATCGTGGACCTGGCACGCGAGCGAGGGGAACGGTGACGGGACTGGGCGGCCGGCGCGCAAGATGATGTGGCCGGGGCTGCGAGCCTGGCGCAGAGTGGATGACTTCAACACGCTCACCTGGTGTTTCGAGGGGCTGGGCCACATGCCGCCGGGGACACAGCGCGGGCTGGACCTGGGAGCGTTGAGCCAGGAGACACAGGCCCACTCACGTCGCAGTGCCGCCCAGCGGCGGCGCAGGCTGGCGGAGCAAGCAGGGTAAAACGTGCAGCGGTTCATCGCTTACCTGATCTGGGCAGGCTTCCTGGCCCTGCTGTACCGGGGGATGATTGAGCTGGCTGTGGATCGATTGAGCGGCCGCTTACCGGAGGCTGCGCCTCTCTTGGAAGAAGTCCACCACTATGGGTGGATGGTGGGAATTGTGCTGGGGTTGTTGACGGCCCGTTTGTTGGTCCACTGAGACCAGGGCAGTAGCGGTGCAAACTGTAGCAAGGCGCGCTAGACAATCAATACTCAGGATCAAGGGGCGACGTGAGGAACGGGCATTCGAAGCCAGTAGAAAAGTTCCCGCATTCGGTGATTGTGCGAGCACCAGGCCTTCTGCCCATGCTCTACAAGGTGAAAGAGCTTGCCGGGGAACTGGGTATTTCACCGCGCACGATCCGGGAATGGGTACGCAGAGGGATGCCTCATCGACGTGATAGCAGAGGCCACATCTGGATCGACGGCGAGGAATTTGCCAGGTGGGTAGAGACTCAACGCCGTGCCAGACGAGGCCCAAGGCTCAAGCCAGGCGAAGGATACTGTATGCGCTGCCGGCGAGCAGTTCGATTGGTCAATCCGGTCCGGCAGACCAGCGGCAAGAAAACACTATTGCACGGTACCTGCCCACGCTGTGGAGCTACAGTCAATCGGGGGGTGCGAGATGGTGAATCGAAGTAACTACCTGTGGGTCAAGGCCCATCTAAACTACCTGTCGGAAGTTGCCCAGCTCAAGGCCAACTCGGTGGCTCGCTACTGGTTCTATCTGAGACATCTTTTGCTCTGGGCGGATGAAGTCCCATTCAGTAGAGTCCCGGACATACGGCCAACCTTCCCATCCTACCTGGCCTCCGTACGTCCACGTGGTGAGACCGGGACTTTTGCGCCTGCCACGCTGAAGAAGATCGTGAACACGGCCAAGCGGTTCTTCCTCTGGGTGAAGGCAACCTATCCGCGTGAGTTCCGAGGTCTTCCAAAGCGATGGATCGACACGCTACGACCGCCCCGCAGCGTCGAACCGCCGCCAAATCACGAGTTTGTCACGCTGGACGAAGCACTGCAATTGGCCGCCCTGAAGATCGAGGAAAACAATCTGGCGCTGCGGCGCGATCAGGCCGGTGCAGCACTCCTCTACGTATCAGGGATGCGAGCCGGCGCGCTTGGCTCGCTACCGCTGGAAGCTGTGGATGTGTCAGGCCGGACGATCAAACAGTGGCCGTCGCTCGGTGTCAGGACAAAGAACGGTAAGACTGCGACCACTTACTTGTTGGAGATCCCCAAACTGTTGACCGTGGTTGAGGAGTGGGACACATTCATACGGACGCGCCTGCCACCCACCGCTATGTGGTACACACCGACTGTCAGCCGTTGGGGCGAGCAGACGCTTTCGACCAACCCGCCTGGGGCTAATCGAA
>JALGTI010000277.1 GCA_029821455.1 Candidatus Zipacnadia bacterium
GGCACCCCCGGCAGCAGCCTGCGGCCGAGGCTGAGCGAGGAACAGCTCAAGGCGATGATCGAGCAGGGGGAGGAAACTGGCGCAATTCCAGCCGGCCAGCGGGAGATGCTCCACGGCGTGCTGGAGTTTGGCGACCAGACCGTCGCCGAGGTGATGACGCCGCGCACCGAGATGGTGTGCGTGGAGGGAGATCAGTCACTAGGTGAGGCACTGAGGCTAGGGCTGGCGAACAAGCATTCGCGACTGCCGGTCTATGAGGAGAACCTTGACAACATCACGGGGATAATCTTCCTGAAGGACCTGCTGCCGTATCTGCGTCCCGACCAGATGGACAAGCCGTGCCATACGGCCGCTCGTCCGCCGCACTACGTCCCCGAGAGCTTGCCGATTGATCTGCTGCTGCGGCAGTTGCAGGCTCGGCGGCAGATGATGGCGATCGTGAGGGATGAGTTTGGCGGCACAGCCGGACTGGTGACCGTCGAGGACGTGCTGGAGGAAATAGTCGGTGATATTCTGGACGAGTACGATGTGGAGGAGCCGGAGGTCAAAGTGGTGGGGGAAGATGAACTGCTGTGCGATGCTGGCGTGTCCCTGCGGACGCTGCAGGAACATCTCGCCCAGGAGTTGCCGGTGGAGGATTACGACAGCCTCGGAGGGCTAGTAATGGACCTGGCCGGGCGTATCCCTCAGGCCGGAGAGCGCTTCGAGTGGGAAGGGCTTGTGCTAGTGGTCGAAGATGTGGCGGGGCCGAGGTTGGCAAAGATAAGGGTGATCGAACGTGGGGACGAATAGCCGGGTGCTGGTCGGAGGTGAGGCGCCCGGTGCTTGACATTTTCAGCTTGGCAGCCCTGCTGGTGATAGCGGGTTGTGTGAGCGCCATCTTCTTCTTCTCGCTGAGCGAGGCGGCCCTGGTTGCGGTGAGCGACGCAACTGTCAGCCGGCTGATTGACAAGGGCGATCGGCGGGCGGAGCTGGTGCGCCAACTCGTCAGCACCGGCGAGTATCTCAGCGCCCTGATAGTGGGCCTCAATGCCTGTGTGATCCTGTCATCCACCATGATGACGGTGCTGGTGCATCGGACGTTGGGAGACGGGTATAAGCATGACTGGCGTTCCCAAGTGGCGCATATCGGAATGGTGGCCTTTCTACTGGTGGTCGCTGAGTTGGTGCCCAAGACCTATGGGTCGGTGTTCGCCGAACGCCTTGCGCTGCGCGTAGCCGGGCCGATCAGGTGGATGATGCGGGTGACTGCACCGTTCAGCAATCTGCTCAATGGACTGTGCAGGACATGCCTGCGGATCTCCGGCGGGGAGCTGCTGCCGGCCAGGCATCTGGTCACCCAGGACGAAATCAAGGCGGCGGCCGATATCGGGGAGGAGGAGGGCATTGTCGAGCCCGAGGAGGGCGAGATGCTAGATAGCGTCATCGAGATGACCGGCACCACGGTGCGGGAGATAATGGTGCCACGGGTGGATGTCGTCGCGCTGCCGGTCACGGCGTCCGTTGACGAGATGTTGACAGCCGCGGTGGAAAGCGGCTACTCCCGCATTCCAGTATACGCGGAGAATATTGACCACATTACAGGCGTTATTTATGTCAATGATTTGCTGCGGCAGTTCCAGGATGGCATCAAGCCGCTGGAGCTGTCGGATCTTGCCCGTGAACCGTTCCTTGTGCCGGAGACCAAGCGGGTGTGGGAGCTGTTCCGGGAGATGCGCGAGCGCAAGGTGCATATCGCCATTGTGATTGATGAGTACGGCGGCACCGAGGGCGTGGTGACCATCGAGGACATCCTCGAGGAGCTGGTGGGCGAGATAGAGGATGAGCACGACACCCCGGCCGAGGAGGTCAAGATGGTGGGGGAGAATGAGGCGCTGGTGGAGGCCAACACGCGCATCGAGCATGTCAATGAGGCGCTGGGGCTGGACTTGCCGGAGGAGGAATATGAGACGCTGGGGGGGTTGGTGGCGGGGATAGGCGGGCGCATACCGGCTCCAGCACAAAGGATATGGGTGGCTGGCGTCGAAATAGTTGTGGAGGAGGGTAATGCTCAACGGCTGCAGAGTCTGCGAGTCATTATTCATAGAGAGGATGAGGGCTAAGTGGCGCGCAAAGCCAGGAGACGTAAGGCGCCCAAGCAGGTCGCCCTGGAACTGTCGGACTATCAGTATCCGGACGAGAAGAGTATCTATTGGCAGGCCGTCGGGGGGATGCTGGTTGTTTTCTTTGGCATCGCCGTGGTGGGGCTGGGGCTAGGCCTCAAGGCGGAGCGCTTCTCTTGGCAGTGGCTCTATCTGCCGGTATGGGGTCTGGTCGCCGTCTGGCTTACGAACTTGCTTTCCACGCGCAGAAGACGTAAGGAACTGAAGGCGGCCGGCCGGCAGGCCAAGGTGATGGGGAACAATCATCCCCAGCTTTACGAGCTGCTGGTGCGGCAGTGCCAGCTCATCAATATCAAGCCTCCGGATATGTATCTGATTGATGATGACGCCCCCTATATCTACTCGCTGCCGGGGCGCAACGGCACTGTCATCGTGACACAGCCCCTGCTGGACCTGCTGGACGCTGAGGAGTTCGCTACCCTCCTCACCCACGAACTGGGGCATATAAAATCGCACCATGTGCGGATGGACCTGGCGCTCACCTACGTGAAAACCTGCAATCCTGTTATGAAGTTGGTGCTGTTACCGGTTGTGCTGACGGGGGCATTGCTGAGAGGCTGGCCCTACCTGATTGACTACAGTGCTGATCGGGTCGCGTGGCTGGCCTGTGGGGCCCAATGTCCACTGGCTCTGGCGCTGGTCAAGCTGACTGTCGCCTTCGACGAATCATCAGAAGTCAGCCAGCAGGATATCGAGGCGTATCTGAGCGCGCCCGGGGACCTGGACACGGCTGACGCGGACCAGATGGAGCGACACTTCCGGCTGGGTCGCTATATCAGCCAGCAGCCCAATCTGCGCGAGCGTATTGAACAGATTGTCGAGTTCCCGCGAACTGAGCAGGGACAGCAAGCCCTACAGAAGATGGCAGAAATCCGCCGCAACCTCGGCGCTCAGTCAGCCGCCGGATAGCTGCCCAGCACCTTCAGCAGCGAACACTGCTTACCGAGCTCGTCCAGGGCCAGTTGGACGGGCCCGGCCGCCAGATGCCCCTCGAAATCAACGAAGAAGACATACTCCCACAATCTCCCCGGAACCGGTCGCGATTGGATGAAGGTGAGGTTGATCTGGTGGGTAGCCAGCGGAGTCAGGGCCGCCTGCAGGGCACCGCTTTTGTGAGCAGTACTGAACACGATCGAGGTCTTGTCCCGGTCCGTTGGCGGACACTCCTGATGCCCGATGACGAAGAAGCGGGTGCGGTTTGCCGCGCTGTCCTGGATGTTGGCGAACAGGACCTGCAACCCGTAGGCCTCGGCGGCTGACTGCGGGCCAATGGCCGCTGCATCCTGTTCCTGGCTGGCGGCCAGCGCTGCTACCGCAGTGCTGGTCGTCTCCCGTATCTCCGCCTCAGCCAGGTGCTCCTGCAGCCAGCCTCGCGCCTGGGCCAGAGGTTGAGGATGGGAGTAGACGCGCTTGATCTGGTCTACTTGGCAATTAGCCATCAAGAACAGATCAACCGGCACATATAGCTCCCCGCAGATGCGCAGGTCGCTCTCTAGCAGACAGTCCATTGTCTCCGGCACCACACCGCCAGTGGAGTTTTCTATCGGCACCACTGCCAGGTCAGCAAGGCGGCGCTCTAACGAACGAAACACATCCGTGATGGTGGGGGCGGCCAGCAGCTCGGTGCTCTGGCCGAACTGCTGGAGGGCGGCCAGGTGTGAGAAGCTGTGCTCTGGTCCCAGGTAGATGACCTTGAGCGGCCTCTGCAACGTGCGGCAGGCGGAGATGATCTCACAGTAGATGGCCTGCACAGCGTCTGTGTCCAAAGGGGATGCCTCAAGCTGGTGCAAGCGCCGCAGAATCTCGGCCTCGCGGGTGGGGTCGTAGACGGTATCGCCATCCTCGGCCTTCTCGCGGCCAATCGCGGCAGCAAGCTCCGCCCTACGACGCAG
>JALGTI010000278.1 GCA_029821455.1 Candidatus Zipacnadia bacterium
CGGTGCCCGGCCGGGAGTCAGCAAAGTAAGCGCCCACCCCCTTAGTCAGCCTCCCTCCGGCCAGCAGAACAGTGGCCTGCAAGCGCCTCTTTCCAAGGCGGCAGGTAGAGCCCTCCGTGGGGACTTCGCGTGGCACTTGGGGCTTCTATGCCGCACCTGTATGCGCCGCAGATCGCGCTCTGCTTTCCGTCTCAGGGGCAGATATGTGGGGGGTCGGTACTCGTGCGTCCGGGGGTACGAATTGGCGGCTGTCAGGCCGGCACCGCTCTACCGAGTTCCTCTTTCCAGGCGCCGGGCGCAGAATGAACAGAGGCGGCGCAGCCGCCTACCCGTCGCCTCTGCCGTTGCTTGCGCGTCGGCTAGCGTTAGGTACGGTCCCCACCACCTCCCGTTTTCCTCTCCAGCACCAGGGGGCTTGCCTTCGCCATCATTGCAGTGCCCACAGTCTCCAAAGTGGATGATGGCCTTGCCGCCCGGTGGTGCCATCCAGTTTTCATAGACGTAGTAGGGCATCAGTTTTCCCCCAGGGCCTCCGCCACCAATGCTTCATCGTGGAACGCTTCCACCAGGCGCTCTCGTAACCTCTCCCCCGCGTAGCCGGCCTTGCGCTCGATCACGGCTATGGCGCGGACAACACTAATTCTCTCCTGACGCTCGGTCATCTCCTCCCGCTGCCGCTCTTGAAGCTCGTCTGCCAGGGCCGGCACCAGCGCGTTCAGGTAGGCGGCGGGATTGTCCACGTGCTCAAGCTGCCGCTCAAGTTCCTCGGCCCCCCAGCTTATCGCCTCCACTGGGTATTTACTGAGGCTACTAGCCAGTGCTTGCTGGTCGCGAGGAGTCGTGCCGTACCTCACCCCTACTTCTTTAGCTAACGATAGCGACTCGTCTTCGTTGTTTGTATTAGTATTTGAGTCTAGTTTGTTCTTGCGGGGATATTCGTGTCCCCCTGAAGGTGACATATTTGTCCCCGTAGAAGTGACAATTTTGTCCCCCAAGGAGTGAACGATATATTCATTGGTCTTACCTAACCCGCGCTGGCGGGCTGTGATATAGCCTTGGTGCTGTAATTCACTCATGTACCGCTTTATTGTGCGGGTTGTCGTCCCGTAGTCCTTGGCAACTTCCTCGTGCCCGGGGTACTCACCGTATTTCCAGGCGTACCAGAGCAGGCCAGCATATGCCAGCTTCGCACCGGCTGAAAGGCTAGGATCATGCAATAACATAATGGGGACTTGTACGAAGCCCTCGCGGAGCACCTCATCCTCGATGTGGATCTTGCCTCGGCTGTTAGCCACTAGGCATCCTCCTGTCCCTGGGGGGCTTAGGCTTAGGTATTCGCCGGCGCTTAAGCCACGGCAGTGCTTCCCAGGCCAGTAGTGCGCGCTGGTAGCTCACCAACTCCCCAAGCTGGTCACTTATGCTGTCTAGGCACTCTCGCACAGCCTTTGTCTCTTCGTCAACACGGCGAATAGTCGCCGTCAGCTTGGTGCGTTCTTCCTCTGCCGGCGGTAGCGCCCTAGCAAGGGACGCGACCTGCTCACGCAGGGGCTGGACAGCCTCCTCAAACCGCTGAGCTACCCTGTCCAGGCCTTCGTCCAGCTTGCTACCTATGTGTTCAAGTGATGCCGAGTAGGTACGCGTGCCGCTATTGAGCTGCTGCTTAAGAGCCTCAACAGCCTGAGGCTCTATGCGGTATCTGAAGCCCGCCAAGGTCTTTTCCGCATGGACGGCAGACTTGTCTAGGCGCCCCTGTTTGATGTAGCGGCGTATAGACTTCTCTGACCGGCCCGTCATCTGGGCCACTTGGGCAAGAGTGAGCCAATTGTCCATCTGGACGGCATTGATGGCTATGTTGTCAGAAAGAGCATTTTCCGGCACTGGTGCCACTCCTGGTGTGTGTTATTGTGTTTGTCAGAAAGGCGCTCGAGAGAAAGCAGCATGGACGTGTGCACGGTGGCGTGATGCACGCGCCCTATCTACTGAAATAAGGCCGGCTGTTCGTCCTGGGACGGGCATCCTTGCGCGATCCATTCTTGAAGATGTGAAAGGTAGAAACGCCATTCTCGGCCGATCCGGACCGCCGGAATTCGCTTCTGGCGGGCGAGACGGCGAATGTACTCAGGATGCCAACCGATGAAGTCAGCGGCTTCCTTGGCAGTCAACAGGCGTGGCATAGGCTCCACAGTTACCATAGTGTGTTTATTCCTCTGCAGCAGATTGTAAGTGTGTGTATATTATAATATGTCCATTCGTCAGATGTCAAGAGAAATGTCTGGCGCCGGCGCAGGGCCACCAAGGGACCACACCAGCAGCACCGAAGTGGGGGAGAGGCAGGGCAGCGCGGGGTAACGAACTACACGGCAGTCTCCATCAATGGCTATTCCCTCTTCGCTGGGGCTGTAGGGCCGGCAGCGGGTGGGGAATGCGTTGAAGTGAGATCATGGGGGGGGCGGACGAAGAAGGAAAACGCACTACAGTAGCGAAGAACACAGATGTAACGTACAGGGGAGTAGACGTCATTCAGTTGCTGAAATAGGTAGCTGCGTTGCCACATGACACACTTTCTGAACGGTAGGGGGGTAGAGCTGTGTCCGAACGCCAGCGTCAAGAGGCCATACTTGAACTTCTTGATGACTTTCACGGCCTGGAATCTCTCAGAGAGCTATTCTGGTCTAAGTTGAACTACCATCGGGTCAACCAACCCCTGTCCCGGCGAGGTTGGACCGCCACACAGTCCGGCGTCCTTGCCGAAGACCCAGTGTTGTTTGCTAGTGCAGGTGATGAAGATGCCTTCCGTGTCATCTACTGCCGGCTCGACGACGAGCGCCTGTTGCTGACTCGGGAGCGTACTATAGTCTCCAAACTCCTGCGGGCATATCCCTATGTCCTGTTCATTTTTTCGAACAAGTCCCAGGACCACTGTCATCTCGTCAACGTGAAGTACGACCCGGAGGTGGAGGACGCCAAGAAACGGCGGCTATTTCGGCGCATCACCATAGGGCCAGAAGAGCACCACCGCACTGCATCTGAACGCATACTGGGGTTGGATATTGAATCTATCGAGTCCGCAAGATTGTTCGAGCCAACCCCTTTAGAGATCCAAATTGCCCACGACCAGGCCTTCGATGTTGAGGCAGTTACCAACAAGTTCTTTGAAGAGTTCAAAGCGCGCTTCGAAGCACTTCAGAGGGACCTGAAGAATCAGACCGGCGACAGTAGCTGGGCACATGAGTACGCCCTGCTTTTCCTCAGCCGCGTGATGTTCCTGTACTTCGTCCAGCGCAAGCGGTGGCTGGGCAATGATACCGAGTTCCTGCGGACGTTCTGGGAAGCCTACCGGAAAAACGGACAGCCTCAGGACACCTTCTTCTCGCAGTGGCTATCGGTTCTCTTTTTTGAGGCGTTCAACAACAGGTTCCACGGCGGGCATCGCCAGTTCCCCGAAGAAATCAGGGAGGCGCTGTCAACTGCCCCCTACCTCAATGGTGGCTTGTTCTCGAAGAATGATCTTGACAGCAGGTACGCCTTTACCATTGGAGATTCCCAGTTCAAAGATGTGTTTGACTTCCTGGAAGGTTACAATTTCACTATCGCCGAGGACACTCCGCTTGACCAGGAAGTTGCCGTAGACCCAGAGATGATCGGGAAGGTCTACGAGAGCCTGGTTAATATCGGCACCGAAGTCGACCTGCGTGGCGAAGCCGGTATCTTCTACACCCCGCGTCTGGAAATCAGTATGATGTGCCGTCTGGCTCTGGTGGATTATCTGGCCAATCACCTTGGTGAGGAGCACAAGTCCGCCCTGTATGAGGCAGCCTTTGCTCTGGATGATGAGGAGAAAGCGGCGGCTGATGACAAGCTGCTGCGCGAAGGCCTGTGGCCGCAGGTGAGTGAGCTAGTGGAGAGTGTGAAGATAGTGGACCCCGCATGCGGATCAGGCTCGTTCCTGGTTGCAATGATGCAGTTGCTTGCCGACCTGCGGCAGCGGGCACAAGAGCAGTTGGGCACCGGCGAGGGAATTGCCCTGGATCGCTATCGCCTCAAGGAACGTGGATGTGATGGAATGGGCGGTGCACGTGGCTGAACTGCGGCTGTGGCTGCAACTGATAGTGGATGCCGAGCTGCCCCCTGGACAACGCCAGCTCCAGCCGCTCTTGCCCAATCTCTCCTTCAAGATCCGTCCCGGTGATAGCCTGGTGCAGGAAGTGGGCGGCATTGATCTCAGCCACATTCACGGGCGCCATAGTCTCCCTGGGGTTATGAAGGGCCGGTTGACTGAGCTGCTAAGGGAGAAGCGCGAGTAC
>JALGTI010000279.1 GCA_029821455.1 Candidatus Zipacnadia bacterium
GGTTTCGAACACAGCATCCGGCGCGCCCACAAGCTGCAACATCAGCGCCCGGTTCTTTCCGGTGATGCGGACCTTGCCATGGTCTTCGACTGCAAAGCGATTGCCCGGCGCGGTGACCAGAATCCAGTCGTAGGTGTGCTCATTCCCATCTCCCACATCCGCCACATCACCAATCGCCACACACCAACTGTCCGCCAGTTGCATCACCGCGAAGTGCCGCCAGAGGCGCTCGACATTGAGCGTGTGCGTGCCGGTCATATCAATGCGGGCGTACCGGCACATCGGGTTAGTGAGTGAGTGCTCGGCCAGCCGCGCCCGGCCCTGGCCAGTGTTTCCCTGAGGGAAGCCGCGGCCATCAATCAGCAGACAGTTCTGCTCCTCACTGGGCAGGGAGCCATAGCCGATGTCCACCGCGAAGTTCGCGAAGTTCTCGCCGAAGGCGTCCAGGACGAAGTTGCCCTTGTCAGGGCAGCCCCCGCACCAGCCGGTTCCACCGTTGATTAACAAGCGTAGGTTACCCGGCCCCCATCCAGAGCGGATGTCCACCACACCCATCCCCTGGAACGCGGCTACCGGATTCTCCGGCGGTGCTGGCTGGATGCTATCATCATACCAGACGAACTCCAGGTCGGCGCTGGGCATCACGTTGGCTCCTGCCAGCCCGTCACCGACGGTGGAGAAAAAGCGGCCCTGGGGATCGAACGGCTGCATGAACTGCTGCCAGCCCCACATTCCCTGGGGACTGCGGAGGGCGCTGGCCAAGCCCAGCCACAACGCTGCCTGCATCTCATCAAAGCACTGGCCGAGCTTGACGATATGGCCGCCGCCGGGCTGCAGACAATGGCAGAGGAAGTCAACCACGCCCTGCAACTGCTCTCGTTTCTGCTCGATCAGGTCCTCGCCGCCAGCCCGACGCAGCGCTCCCGCGTAGGCAATGAAATCTTGCACCGAGCCGCTGGCATAGCCGGGCCCCTCGAACATCGCACCCTCCGGCGTGACCTGGAATTCCATATAGTCCACCTGCGCCTCCGTGGCCAGGGCAATCCATTCATCCAGGCGTGGCTCGTCAATCTCCCCATACACGGCCAGCGCAGCCATTCCCAGGCAATAAGCCGGTAGAGCGGACTGATTGGAGGGGAACTGTGGCTTCAGCCACGTGCCGCCAGCCACCTTTGGCGGGTCAGTCGTGTAGGCCGCCACCAGCCGGGAGTGGATACACGTGGCCAGTTCAGCGCGCTGCGATTCGCTCAGGGCATCGTGCAGCATATCGTATGTCAGCGCCAGGCCGTGCGTGACAGGAGCATTGGGCTGGGCCATCCAGTCTTTCCACAGCTCGCCCTCGCCGTGGGCGATGGTCATTGCCAGGTCAATGGCACGCCCGGCGTACTTCCCCTCGCCGGTCAGGACATACGCAAAGGCCAGGTCGCGCAGCTCCCCGCCCAGAATCCAGTTGGAGTCCCCGCCGGGCAGGTCCTTTTCCTGATAGTCGGCACAGCGCTGCAGGACGCGCTCAAGCTGTGTGTTCAGCGGCTCGCGGGTCACCTTCTCACGCAGTGTGGGAATATCGGTGGCGCAGAAGTGCAGCCGTGGATGGTCAGGATTCTTTTTCCAGTACATCTGGGCATCACCAGCCTGGCTGAGGCAGAGCTCAATCATCAAGGTCACAGCGACAAAGGTGGTCTTTCTCATGCGTGACTTCCTTTCCCCGTAAGGCACATCCATCACTTCTCACACCGCCAGATGATGTCGCCGGGAGTTGGGTCGGCCCTGGTAGTGTAGTCCAGCGGATTGCCGCCGTCGTCTTTGAGATCAAGGCGAATGCTGTAGATGAGGAAGCCGCCGCCCTGGTGTTTGCAGATGAAATCCTCGCCGCTCAACGGGTCCTTACGCAACTCCCAGGGGATCACCTCCCGCAATTCGGCTAGCGACTTGGGGTAGTTGCCCTGGTTGTTCTTGTAGGCATTGAGGGCCAGGGCCGCCTCTGCTAAGCCCACTCTCGCTATGGCCTCGTCGCGCTTGCGAGGCAATGTGCCAGAGAATACCGGCAATACAATCACCGTGACGAGACAATACCAGGGCATAGACCTCAGTTTTTGCTCCGAGGTCTCAGCAATATCCTGGAATTCCCGCCAAGGCTTGAGGCGTTGGCAATGCATTCAGCTTGAATGCCCCGTCCCGGCTCCCAGTACCTGACCTTCTCCACGCTCCACGCGCATGAACTCGAGCACGCAGACCGTTCGCTGCGCAATGGTGAGTTCGTGGGTGCCGGGACCCAGGCCCGGCTCGCCGTCGCTCCACATCTGCCGTCCGTGGACGGCCTCAGGGATCGACAGCGCCGTTCGGGCCGCCCGATCCGGGAACGAAGGCGCGAGGAGGAAGTAGACGCGCTCCCCAAGTGCGCAACGCAGGGCCGACAGTTCCTCTGCGACCCCTATGGTGGGTGCCCAGTCAGGAAGTGGCTCGCCGGAGATGATTGCGGGAGCGACTTCGGCGAGGTGTTTCACTGACGTGAGCATGCGCTCAAAGTAACCCGGATCGGGCCGATTCCACTTCGCCCACGACCAGCAGAATAGGAACCACCCACGCGCGCCGTGGATGACGGGTACGAACACCCGGTACTCCTGCTCCGCTCCCTGCGGAGGCAGCGTGTTCTGGTCAATGTGCTGGACTGCGATGTGCGGCTTCGTGGGGCCTAGGCGTGCCCGGTATACGAGAGCCTCTGAGCGCGTTGTGGTCGCTCCCCAGATCAGGCCGTCCACATGTGGCATCAGGTCGGCTTCAGCGGGCTCGAAGGGTATGTAGGGGATGTGAGGGACGTTCTGCTGCAGGAGACGTTTCAGGGAGGCCATGCGACTGATCGGGGAGCTGCGAATGCAGACCATCTCGTCGGTGTAGAAGAACAAGACTGTGGGATGTCCGCCGAACTCTCGAACCCACGGAGCCAGCTCTGGCTGTCGGTCGCTCTCCGCGATACCCCGCGGCAACCCCAGAACGCTGCGGAAGCCGTACTGCTGAGCCATGTCCAGGTACTGTCGGACTCGCGTCGTGTTGGTGAAGGCGCCGGTTCCTTCGGGCACGTAGCTGTGAATCGTGTTGAAGCCGTGTGCTTTGAGTTCCTCGCACTGCTCGCGCAACCGCGGCGGGTCGAAGCCGAACACGCCGATCGGGAAGAACGGTTTCCCATTCTCCCGGAAAACCGGCGCATTCTCCAGGTCGATGTCCGCCGGCACTTCCTCGGGCGAGAAGCGCTCAATGGTCTGTTCATGGTCAGCGAGCAGCTCACCGGTCTGCCTGTCCCAAAGGTAGGCTATCAGTTTTGACTTGCCCATGGGCAGCCGCGCGACGGGCAGGCTGATGGCGTCAATGTCAGGGGCGAACCTCCCAAGTAGTGTCAGATCGTCCTTGATACCGACGCGCACCTCCAGTGACAGGTCGTCGCGGGCCGTGGTTGGGGCCCTGGCAGCCACCCCGAAGACACACTCCGTCTTGCCGGTGTTCGGGAAGATGACGCTGTCGTCTGAGCTCTGGGGGCTGAGACGGACCTCTGCTTTCAGCAGCCCGAGTTCGGATTCACCCAGGTCAGTCTCGCGGAATGAGACCCCGTCATACCAGATCGGCACCGTGCCCCGGTTTTGCACGAAGATCACAGCTTCACCGATCTCGCCAATGTCCTGCGGCTTCTGGCCTCGGACGTGCTCGGGGATCAGGAACCGGACGACTTTGCGTGCCCACCGGGATGTCGGTCGGTGTCCCCAGCTCCGGTAGGCGGGCCCCGTGCCCGTGAGGAGCACATCAGCATGCAGACGGGTGTCGGGGGCACTGCGATACCAGTACGCGATCTCGTAGACCTTGCCTGGTTTGATGGGCACGTGCTGGATCAGCCGCGCCTGGATGGCCCCGTCGTCCGCATGGAACTGAATGCGGACGTGCCGACGACCATCAGCCGCCTCCCCCGACTCGAGCACAACGTCCCCCGGCGCGTCGCCCTGTATGCTGCGCTGCCATCCATCGGGGACGCCGTCTCCATCCGCGTCCGTCTCGAAGCTGCCGTTCACCAGCAGCTCTGGACCATAGTGGATCGTGGGCACCGTCTGACAGGTAGCAGCCTGCATTCCCAGGAGCGCAACCAAGCAGATCAGCATGGCTGTCATGGGCGGGTCTCCTCTGGTCACAGCGTTGCGGATCCGAGCTTATTGGAATGGTAGGCCGCGGTTGCCCGGATCTTCTCTAGCTCAGTCTCTAGTTCCTCAGTGGGCTCGGCAGCCGGCTTCAGCGCCGGGTTTGCTGCCTCTTCCACAAAGCTGCGGCTCTCCCGCCCTGGCTCAGACCGCCATACCGGCCAGATGCC
>JALGTI010000280.1 GCA_029821455.1 Candidatus Zipacnadia bacterium
ACTCCCACTGCGCCGGCGAAGGCCAACAGCGGAACGGCGGTCAGGCCTGCCATAGCCACCTCGATGCCCAGCATCATCGCTGCCACTGCTCCCAGAGCAGCCCCTGAAGAGACACCCAGGATATAGGGGTCGGCCATCGGATTCTGGAACAGAGCCTGCATAATGGCTCCAGCGAGCGTCAGACACGCGCCCACGATCACGGCAAGTAGCAGCCGCGGTAGGCGGATATCCAGAACGATGGTGTGAGCGCCTGTTTCGGGTAGAGGTTCACCGAGGAGCCAGTGGCGCAGGCCATCGCCGAGCACCTCTAGAACAGTGCTCAGCGGCTGATGCGATGGCCCCACGACCAGCGCTAAGCCACAGCCGATCACCAAGATCACAACCAATCCTGACAGGACTGCCGTTCGTCCGTATCGGCGCACCTGTGGAGCCTTTGTGCTCACTTGCCATCACCGCCTTGAGCGGTGATAACAACCTGGGGCCGGCCAGAGAGGGGATTGGTGGTAACCACAAGGTCGCTCTTGTAGACCGCGCGCAGTTGCGGCTCGGTGATGACCTCCAAGGGACTGCCATCAGCTACCAGGTGCCCGGCAGACAAGAGCACGATGCGGTCGCAGAACTCGGAGGCCAGGTTCAGATCATGGGTGACCCACAGCACGGTCAGTCCCTGCTCAGTGTTGAGTGAGCGCAGGAGAGCGCCGATGTCGAGCTGGTGGTTGATGTCCAGGTGCGCGGTCGGCTCATCCAATAGCAGCGCCTGTGGTTCTTGAGCCAAAGCCCGAGCGATGATGACGCGCTGCAGCTCGCCGCCACTAAGTTCCGTGACCAGGCGGTCGGCCAGGTGGGCGCAGTCGGTTTGCTTGAGGGCCGTGGTTATCGCCTGGGTGTCGGGAGTGGTGAGCCCCTGCATCAGACCCAGATGGGCATGACGGCCCATTGCGACCATATCCCAGACGCTGAAGGCAAAGGTGATTGCGGTTTGCTGGGGGACGACAGCAATAGTGCGAGCGCGCTGCCTGGCCGTGATGGCGGCCACATCCTGACCCAATAGAAGTGCATGTCCAGCAGCGGGCCTGAGCGTCCCGGCCAGGCAGCGCAGCAGCGTGCTCTTGCCTGAGCCGTTGGGACCCAGGGTACCTACCATCTCCCCCGGAAGGAGGGAGAGGTTAACTTCGTGCAGCACCTGTGTAGTATCGTAGGCGGCACATAGGTTCTCAGCCATCAGGATTGGAGCGTTACCGCCTGCGGGCATGCTACTCTCCTCGACGTTCCCCATAGTCCCCAAACAACTTGGGATGAATGCTCCTCGCCATCACTCGGAGGCCCTCAGCTAACCGGGGGCCGGGTAGAGTCACCAGGTCCTCGTCCACAATTATGATGCGTCCCTGCTGGACTGCTTTCACACCGCGCCAGGTTTCGTTGGCCTGCAGGTCGCGCAGGTAATCGGCCGCAGACTTCTCATCGTTCCGGGTATAGGTGATGATCAGGATGTCCGGGTCGGCGGCCACCACTGCCTCCATGGATATCTCACTCCATTTTTTTCCGATGTCGCCGGCGACATTGCGCGCCCCGCAGACCTGTAGCATATCATCAATAAAAGTGCCAGGACCGGCCACCCACAAAGGGTCCAATCCCACCACGCACAGGGCCAGCGGCCGTTGCTGCGGCGGAAGCGCTTGGGTGGCCACCCGGATTTCATCCCTTGCCTCAAGCATGTGCGTAGCCAAAGTGGTGGCGGCCGGCTGGACATCGCAGATGCGGCCAATAAGCTCGATGCGGTCGGTGACCTCATCATACGAGAGTGGCCTGAGGCCAAAGACCTTCAACCCCAAGTTATACAGGGACTCAATCAGCGCCATCGGGCTGCCGTGGGCCGCGAACACGACGTCTGGGTCCAGACTAACGATCTTCTCAACGCTGAAGTTGGTGTAGCCGCCGACTTGCTCCTTATGTGCGGCCTCCGGCGGATAGTCGCAGAAGCTGGTCACGCCGACCACGCGATCTTGCAGCCCGATAGCAAAGAGGATTTCGGTGATGTTGGGCGCCAGAGAGATGATGCGTTGGGGTGGGCTATCGAAAGACACCTGCGTCCCCAGGTCGTCAGTGACAACCAGCGGGTACTTGCCGATAGTCGCGACAGACGGAGCCGCCGGCGGAGAAGGCAGGGCGGATGGTTGCCGGCTGCAGGAGGTCAGGGCGATGACGGCAAGAATAGATGTAGCAAGGCAGATTCTCACCAGCCGCATTTGGCCTGTCATATCTTAAATGATTGAGGGCCACCTCTGCGGAGGAGGTGGCCCTCGGATACCTGTCAAGGCCCGTTCTCCCTGCCCGCGCAGGTGTGCTTCGGGAGGTCTATGGGACGTTTCTGGCTTCCAGGCCCCAGAGCCTGGTTACAGTTGCGGGGCAGCCACGGACTTACACCGTGTTCCGTACAGCATAGACCAGGTGACCAGTTTGGCACAGCCAATCTGCTGCTATGCTACGCGCCCGGACGGGGACTGTCAAGTAGAAGGCGTGGCTGAAGCAAGGTGAAGGGCCCGTGGCGTAGCGAATAGACTGACCGGGGAGATATGTTCTTTCCGCTCGGCTTCTGAAAGGGCTGGGCTGATGGCAATTGCCGGTATCAAGCAAATGCTGAAAGAGGCCCGTGCGGAGGGCTACGCGGTGCCGGGCTTTGTCGTCTGGAATGCAGAGACGATTCGAGCCGTGCTGCGGGCAGCCCGGCAGGAGCAGGCGCCAGTCATCCTGATGTCCGGGCCCGGCGAATTCCTGCTGCTGCCCTCTGTGCAGTGGCGCATCGCGCTCCGGCGCTTAGTCATAGCCTTCATCCTGCAAGCTGAAGGCCCGGATCCGCTGGCCATAGAGGTGATAAAGATACGAAACGCCGATCAGGATCAGACCCAGGCAGACGAATGAGAGAATCCGCCACACGCTCTCCAGAGTCGCCACATCGTGCAGGAAGACCTTTATTACCGCCGCGGCGAACACCAGCATCCCGAACAGGCGGATTGGCGCGTAACGCTTCACCATGCCCAACCCGACCAGGATGGCTGCATAGACGCACCAGAGCGCTGATACAGCGAACCTGACGGATTCAACACCCGGGCCTGCCAGCGAATGGAAGCTTCGGGTCACCTCGGCAGTCAAACCCCACAAGCCAAGGAAGGCAATAGCGACGGTCAAGACTACCGGTAAATGCCTGCCCTCTGCGTAAGCTCTGCCAGTTCGGCTGTATACCGTCAGCGTCACCGCCAGGGACGCGAGTCCGCCCACAAATGAGAGGAAAACCCCGTTGAAAAGCGGCAACATTTCCCCTTTTAAGAGGGTGGGAATGGTGCTGTACAACATCAGCATCCAAATCGAGAGAATAGACTGAAGCACAAGCCCAACAATGCGTAAGGCCCTATTTCGGTATGCATGTCCCAGCCACACAAGAAATGCGCCTTCGGCGGCCCACAGAAGCATTATCAGGTGAGATGGGACACGTAACCTGGCCATCTCGGCGGTCAGGCCGTAAAGGATAAGCAGGCTGATGGCGACCGTCAGCACAGAGCAGATGGGTTCGCTCTCCTCGGCGCGATCCCGAGCGCGGGCGTAGATCGCCATTGTCACGGCCAGGGCTACAAGTCCGCCCACAAATGAGAGGAACGTCTCATTGAAGATGGGAGTGAACCCGGTAGCGGGGGCCCCAATTGTGTAGAGGGTCACCATCCAGACAGCCACGACCGTCTGCAGGCAAAGACCAACCCCGCGCAGCGCCTGGCTGCGCAACCGGTGGCCGGTCCAGACAAGGATCGCCCCCTCAGCCGCCCAGCCAAGCATTATCCAGTGGGCCTGCAACTGCAGCGGAACAGCCACGGTCACAAAGGCCAGGCCCAGCCCCAGCCAGGACAGACTGAGCATCTGGTCATCCGGGCTGCGCTGTCGGGCAAGATTGCCGAGGGCGAAGTAGACGAGAGCCATTAGCAGAGCGTACAGCCCCAGGAAGTCGCCATAGTCGCGGGCGAGGAGCGGGGCAGTGGTGAG
>JALGTI010000281.1 GCA_029821455.1 Candidatus Zipacnadia bacterium
TGGGCGTGACGAATCACGCGCCTACCAATCGCCTAATCATGCTGATCTTGACATGTCCAGTAGCGAGTTAAGGTGTCCTATGTCCGTAAGCGTAGAGCAGGGAATTGAAGAGATTCGGGCCGGGCGGTTCCTGATCGTCGTGGATGAGGAGGCCGAGCGGAGCTTCGGTGACCTTATCATCGCCGCTGAGCATGCCGGCCCCGAGCAGATGAACTTTATGCTACAGCACGCGCGCGGCTTGATCTGTGTGGCGCTGACTGCCGAACGCCTTGAGGAACTGAATCTGCCGCCGATGGTGCCGGACAGTGAGGGCTCGCGGGCGGCCTTCACGGTGTCGGTGGACGTGCGACAGGATATCACCAGTGGCGACAGCGCCGCCGAGCGCGCCCGCACAATAGCGGCCCTTGTTGATCCGGATACCCAGCCACGCGATCTGCTGCGGCCGGGGCACGTCTTTCCGTTGCGTGCAGTGGACGGGGGAGTGCTGCGCAGGGTCGGTCATACCGAGGCTGCGGTGGACCTGGCGCGGCTAGCCGGCCTGTATCCGGCCGGGGTGCTATGCTCAATCCTAGACGAGCACGGGATGCCGGCTGATATGAGCGGCTTGCAGGCAGTGGCGCAGGCTCACGGCATCAGCATCGTGACTATCGCCGAACTAATTGCGTACCGCCGCCGCCACGAAAAACTGATTAAGCGGCAGGCCGAAGCCCACCTGCCCACTGTGTACGGGGACTTCCAAGTCGTAGTCTATACCTCCCTGCTGGACGGAACCGACTATCTGGCGGTCTACAAGGGCGACCTGAGCGCCTCGGAGGCACCGCTGGTACGGGTGCACTCCGGGTGCGTGACCGGGGATGTGCTTGGGTCGCTTAAGTGCGACTGCGGCTGGCAGATTGCCGCAGCCCTCCAGCGTATCGAGGAGGAGGGCTGTGGTGTGGTGGTCTATGTGGCCAGCCAGGAGGGCCGGGGCATCGGCCTGGCGAATAAGATAGCCGCTTATCACCTGCAGGAGGAGGGCTATGACACCGTAGAGGCTAATGAGGCGCTGGGCTTCCCGGCCGATATGCGCGAGTATGGCATCGGTGCCCAGGTCCTGGCGGATATGGGGATTACCAAGATGCGACTGATGACCAATAATCCGGCTAAGTACGCAGCGATGGAGGGCTATGGGCTGGAGGTCGTGGAGCGGGTCCCCCTGGAGGCGCCGGCCAACGAGCACTGTCTGCCTTACCTGCGGGCGAAGCGGGATAAGTTGGGGCACCTGTTGGATCCGAAGTGAGGCCTCACCCCCAGCCCCTCTCCTTGCAGGAGAGGGGAGTACGGCTAAGAGAACAACCGACAGGCATAGTTCGACAGGCTCACCATGGCGTGAGTTCGTCGAAGGCCAAGGATGCCTGTCGCACGGGGCTTATGATGGGCTTACCTGAAGGGACTGAATGGAATGCCGAAGACAATCGAGGGGCAGCTTGACGCAAAAGGTATCAAGTTCGGCGTGGTGGTCAGCCGCTTCAATCATTTCATCACCGAGCGGCTGCTGAGCGGGGTGATGGATGCGATCCTGCGCAATGGCGGCGCTGACGAGAATGTCACGGTAGCGTGGGTGCCAGGGGCATTTGAGATATCCCTGGTGGCTAAGACGATGGCCGAGAGCGGCAAGTACGATACGGTCATCGCGGTGGGGGCGGTCATACGCGGCGGCACCCCGCATTTCGACTTCGTGGCCGCCGAAGCAGCCAAGGGCGTCGCCCAGGTTGGCCTGCAGACCGGGGTGCCGGTGATCTATGGCATCATCACCACCGACACCATCGAGCAGGCTATTGAGCGGGCTGGCACTAAGCTGCCTAACCGGGGCTTCGAAGCGGCCCTCAGCGCCATCGAGACGGTCAATGTACTGAAGCAAATCGGAGGCGAGTAGGCATGGAAGAGACACAGAAGCGCGGGCGAAACATCGGTGTCGTCACCGTCGCGCTATTGGCCTTGATCTGGGGTGCTGCGGGAGGGGTTGTTGGCGGATACTGGATTGCCGGCCGCCAGCGGGCTCAACCTGCTAGCATTGGCGTCCCTGGCCCTGTGTCGCTGCAGCCTGGTGCGCAGACCACCGTGCAGGTTGTAACCTCCAATGATGCAATCGTGCAGGCGGTGCAGCGCGCGGGCCCGGCCGTGGCCAAGGTCGTTGCCACCACTATCCGGGAGCGCTACAGCCCCTTTGATCTATTCTTTGGCCGTGGGCCCGCAGTTCAGGAGGTCCCCTCGCTGGGCTCAGGTTTTATCTTCCAGACCGAGGGCCGCAAGTTGGTGTTGACCAACACTCACGTTATCCAAGGGGCCGACAAGTTGAAAGTGAAGCTGGCGGATGGCGGCGAACTTGAGGCCAAGGTCCTGGGCGCAGACCCGGAGACCGACATTACAGTGCTGGAACTTCTGGACGCCCCGGGTGACCTGCCGACTGTGGAACTGGGCGACTCGGATGACTGTCAGGTTGGCGAGTGGGTCATAGCGATGGGCAATCCGTTTGGCTACGAGCAAACTGTGACGGTTGGCGTGGTCAGCGCCAAGGGCCTGCGGAAGGTAGGGGAAGGTGAGGCGCGCGATGTTATTCAGACCGATGCAGCCATCAACAGCGGCAATAGTGGCGGCCCCTTGCTCGACCTGGCCGGCAATGTCATCGGCATCAACTTCGCCATCTTTTCTCCCACCAGGACCAGCCTGGGCATCGGCTTTGCCATCCCCATCAACCAGGCCAAGGAGATGATGTACTTCCTCGTCAACGGCGGCCCGTGGCTGGGCTTTGAGCAGTTCCTAACTCATAACAGCCCTGGCTTCGCGCGCTACTTTGACCTGCCGACGGCGGAGGGTGCAGTCATCCGGCATACGGTACCGCAGTCGCCGGCCTGGGAGGCGGGGCTGCGCGCCGGTGACATCATCCTGGCGATAGATGGGCAGCCCTTCGAGTCCATACCGAAGCTACGCAAGGCGATCCTGGCGCATCGCATTGGTGACGAAGTGCAGATCACCTTTCAACGTGGCGAGGAGTCTGAGGAGATTGGCGTGACCGCCGGGCGGGTGCCGGAGGGGTACTACTAGGCTACTGACAGCGGAGCTGTAGCCTCACCCCCCAACCCCCTCTCCTTGCAGGAGAGGGGGAATACAACAAGTAAGTAAACACAGGAGTGTGATAGACTGTGATAATCAAGTGCCTGGGACATGCTTGTTTCACTGCCAGCGATGGCAAGCACACCCTCATCTTTGACCCGTTCCTCACTGACAACCCCGAGGCGGTAGTGAGTGCTGATGAGGTCGTGGCTGACGCCGTGCTGCCCTCCCACGGCCATTCGGACCACCTCGGCGACGCTATCCCCATAGCCAAGCGCCTGGGGGTGCCCATTGTCGCGCCATACGAGCTTGCCATGTACTGCAACCGCTTCGGGGCTGAGGTGGTGCCGCTGCATATTGGCGGCGGCACTGATATGCGATTCGGGCGAGTCAAGCTGACATTTGCTACCCACGGGTCGGCGGTGGTCACCGACGACCTGATCGAGTACACTGGCCCCCCCTGTGGCTTCCTCGTCACGATGTCAGGCCAGACGCTCTACTACAGCGGCGATACCGGACTATTCGGCGATATGAAGCTAATTGGGGAGACCACACCGATTGATGTGGCAATCCTGCCGATTGGCGACAACTTCACGATGGGCATTGATGATGCGGTAATTGCGGTGGAGTTTCTCAAGCCGAAGGCCGTCGTGCCCACTCACTACAGTGCCTTCGAACCGATTCAGAAGGACCCGAATGAATTTGCAGAAAAAGTTGCATCAAAGGGCGTGAAGTGTGTTATACTCCCGCCCGGTGAGGCAGCCGAGTTCTAGGCTCGGGGTCTGTGTGATAAGGAGTATCGGCACCAGTCATTACAGTAATGAGCCGAAGCATCTAATCCAGTTAGCTAAAGATGTCAAGCTGTAAGCCGAAGGGCTTAGCCAGAGCTATCTACCAGTAGCGCGGCCGAGCCCTTATTTATATGCACGGAAGCCGGGTCTGTGGGCAGGCATCGAATGTATGTCGGCGAATCACTGGGACGGGTTTGAGTATTGCGGCGACATAAGCGAGTGGTACGGATACGCCGATGAGTTCAGGCAAAAGATCGAAGCCTATGATATGCAACTGTCCAGCCTCTACCTGGGCAGTGGGTATGAGGATGCAGAGGCGGTTAGCCAGTTCCTCGAGCGGGTGGCAGATTCAGCTAAGTTCTGCGCCGAGGTTGGCAGCGAATTCGTGCTGATTGATGGCGGGAAACGCAATGATGCTAATGAATACTCGGATGCCGATTTCCAGCGCGTAGCCGATGCGGCCAACAAAGCTGGCGAGATATGCCGCGAGGCAGGCGTCCAGTGCTCGTGGCACCAGCACTGGGGCACGATGTTTGAGTTTCAGGAAAACCTCGATCGGCTGATGGAGATGACCGACCCGGAGTTAGTTCTATGCACACCCGACAC
>JALGTI010000282.1 GCA_029821455.1 Candidatus Zipacnadia bacterium
CGCTGGACTGCCCCCGGGCCTGCGTTATACGCTGCCAGGGCCAACTCGAGGGTTTGGTAGCGCCGCAAATATCCCGCCAGCTCCCGCACGCCGCCCTCAATGTTCTCCGCTGGATCAAAGGGGTCGCTGATCCCCAGCGCGCTCGCGGTCTCAGGCATAAGCTGCATCAGCCCCATCGCCCCGGCCCGCGACACGCACTGGGGATCATAGTCAGACTCTGCTCTTACTACCGCATGGATCAGGTCTGCATCCATCCCATATTTGCTGGCCGCCGCTTGCACCAACTCATCATATTTACTGGTGACTCTGGGGGCACCCCGGCGGCTTGTGTATTGCGGCTCTGCCATCAGATCGGCAAAGCATCGCCGCGCACCGGATAGCTCCTGACCCGCGAGCCATTGCGCGCCTGGCCCGTTCCCCAGCGCTGCTATCTGATACTCAATCTGCGCGATGCGGTTCAGCACCCTCTGTAGTCCGCTTACCATTGCCTTCACTGGCCCATTCGTCTTCTCTCGTCTCTAAAGTGCTCTTCTCCCCCGCTTCCACCATTTGCTGGTGGCAACCTCATCCAGTTCCCGGTCTGTTTCTCTCCGGCACTCCGCCAGATACCGCTGGTATTGTCTTGCCCGCAATCGCTCCACCACGCTCCGCCTGCGCCGCGCCTCTATCCACTCCTCCTGTCGCTCCTGCACCTCTTGCCTGGCTAGCTCTACCGCCGCGTGGTACTCGTCTGCGCGTTGCATCAAGTACTGGGCATGGCGGCTATAATGGCCCAGCTCCTCCGCCTGCACGCCTCGGCCCTGAAGCGCGCTCAGTTGCTGCTCGGTCTGGTCGCGTTTGCGCTTCCATTCTGCCAACGCTTGCTCTACCGCATGAAGGCGGCCGAGGCTCTGGCTGAGGGCCAACTCTGCTGCCTGCTCTTGTCGCTGGCGCACCCGCAGCGCTGCTTGCGCAGAGAATCTAAATGCTCGCATCGGCTGGAGATCTCAAAGCGAGAGGATTCCCCCCGGGAAGCAATAGTGCCCCTGTATATGTCGGCAGAAATGGTCCTTTACTTGAGGGCCAAACCGTACCATCACTGTCCGTAGCCTCGGCGTCCCGTCTGCTTGACCCCGTACGACAGGCCTTCAGCCCACGAGCGAGCCGCCCGTGCGACGCGAACCTTTTCCCCAGGCTGCAAGCCCGTACCACTTTCCCAGGCAGCGGTGTCACCTTGCCCCGCTCAGCGAATCAGATTGGGGATGTCGGTGTAAAGCTGCTCAGTCAGGTTCACAGCGCTTTGCAGCATCCACGAGCCCAGCAGCAGAAGCGTCAGCGCCATCCCGATTATCTTGGGGACGAACGTCAAGGTCACGTCCTGCACCTGGGTTATCGCCTGTATCAAGCTGATAAGGACGCCGATGGTCAGCGCCACCAGCAGCACAGGTCCTCCCAGGATTATGCTCATCAAGAACATCTGCTGCAGCAGCCCCAGCACCGCCGAGTCGGTCATCCCTCTCCCCCTCGTATCGGGTAGGTCGGCCAACGCCCCCACCACCTTCACAAGAAGCTCAGCACCACATTCTTGGCCAGCAGACTCCAGCCATCCGACATCACGAACAGCAGCACCTTGGCCGGCAGCGAGATCATCACCGGCGGGACCATCATCATCCCCATTGACATCAACGTGCTAGCCACCACCATATCAATCACCAGGAACGGAATATACAGCACCAGCCCAATCTCAAAGGCCGTCCGCAACTCACTAATCATAAAGGCCGGTACCACGATCCTGAAGGGCAGTTCCGCTTTGGGTGGCTCATCTTTCATGCCCGAAAGCTGCACGAACAGCAGCAGGTCGCGGTCGCGGGTCTGCCGCAGCATAAAATGCTGCAGCGGTTGGCCGCCCAGCTCCAGGGCTTGCTGGAAATTGAGCTTGCCTGCGCCATACGGCTCCACGGCCTGCTGATGGATCTGGTCCCAGGTGGGGTACATCACAAAGAAGGTCAGAAACAGGGCCAGGCCGGCCAGGACCGAGTTGGGTGGCACGTTTTGCGTCCCCATCGCCGCCCGCAGGAAGCTGAGCACGATGATGATGCGGATGAAGGCCGTCAGCATCATCAGCAGCGCGGGCGCCACGGAGAGCACCGCCAGCGCTATCACTAGCCGCAGTATCCCCACCAGCTCGCCCGGGCCCGGCTCGCTCAACTGCCGGACCAGGCCGTCCAGGGCCGGCTCCTGCGCCCACGCCTTCTCGGCCAGGAGCCCCATCAGCCCCACTAAGAGGCTCATGCGAAATATGCGGGGCATTGCCTCTTTCACGCTTCCACCTGCTGTTTGAGCGCTCTGATCAGCTCGCCCCGGCGCTTTGCCCATTCCCACTCCGGAACCGTCCTGCGCCGTGTGGCCTCTGTGTCATCAGTTCCATCGGCCCCCGCCCGTCGCCGCCCCGTACGTTGCGCGCGCACTGGCTCCCCGATTGCCGCAGTCTCGTCTTCCGCCGGATCTTGGCGCCGCTTAGGCAAGCGCGCCAGCAGAGCCATCCGCCTCTCCACA
Source organism: Candidatus Zipacnadia bacterium (assembly GCA_029821455.1). Lineage (GTDB taxonomy): Bacteria > Armatimonadota > Zipacnadia > Zipacnadales > Zipacnadaceae > JALGVG01. Next base: position 2,536 of record JALGTI010000282.1, read on the forward strand.
CACCCCACCACTAACAACTCATCCTCTACCTGAATCAGGTGAATCGCCCCGGCATCGTCCAGATTGATGCTATCGCGCAGCCACATGAGTGCATCTGGCGCCTCGGCAGTCTGTGCCAGAGGCCCGTCGCCCGCCTCAGACCACTGGGCGTCACTGGCCCTTGTTCTGAGCCGCTTTATCCCCACCGCCACCCCATAGAGCACCAACAGTATGACCGCCAGCCTCCCCCAGATCCCGAGCACCGACACCCGCGCAGTTTCCTCTTCCGGGAACTCTTCGCTGCTTGCCGGGTCACTGCCAACATAACTCGACGAGATGGCCGAGGGCCGCGAGGTGCTCTCAGAGGCGCCCGGCGGCCCGAGCCTCGGGTTCACGACCAACCTCAGCAACCCCATTGCCATAAACAGGATCAACAACACCGCCCCGGCTATCATCAACTGTCGCATCTGCGGACTACGCATCGCTTCTTGCATCCTTTTCACCTCTAGCCAGCCGCCCTCAGGCCCTCGGTCTGGACGATCTCAGTAATCCTGAGCCCGAAGCTTTCATTAAGCACCACGACCTCCCCCCGCGCTATCAAGCGCCCATTGGCCAGCAGCTCCAAGGGCTCGCCCGGCAGGCGATTTAGCTCGATCACGCTACCAGGGCCCAGGGCCAGCACCTCCGCGAGGGTCATCGTCGCCTCCCCCAGCTCAACGCTCACCTCGAGGGGGATGTCCATCATCAGTTCCAGCCCCTTCCCCACCTCCTGCCCTTCGGCCGGCGCAGGCGCTGGCGGAGGGCTTGGCTCGGACACCGGGGCGGGCGCTGGCTCCGGCGCCGCTTCCGCTGCCGGCACATCACCGCTCTGTTCGCTGTTGGCTTCGACCTTTTCCTCGTCCTGGTCGGCCATACTCTCCCTCCTTTGCGCTACTGCATTACAAACGACACAAATAGGACCGCGTGAACCTCGTACTCATCAAGCGCCGTGTCGAGCGCGGCTGCCAGCCTTTCTTTCAGTTCATCGCGCCCCTCTTCAGCCCGCAGGCTCTGGAACTGGCAGGCGGTTAGTTGCTTGACCACCACATCCTTGGCCCTCAGCAGCGCCTCCTGCGGCAGCTCATAGCCCTCCTCCTTAGCGTCGTGTCCCCCATGCCCTCCGCCTCTGTTCTGCTCCGCCGCCTCTCCCAACGCCGCAATCTCCATGGCTACTTGGGTCCGCAGATACCGCATCTTCGCCCCGTCACTCACATTGACCAGAAATTCCCCCAGGTCAACCAGATGCGTTTCGAGACCCTCCGGGGCTATCTCAGTCTCAGCGCCCCCCTCCTGCTCCTCTGCGGCCGCTTCTTTTCCTTTGGCCTGCATCAGGTAGCCTCCCACCCCTCCTCCAGCCACCAACACCACCACTAATACAATGATCACTTGCTTGCTCAGTTTCCCTGCGCCGCTTCCAATTGATTGCATCTCTCTTCTCCTTTTCCTGGCGTGTGGCC
>JALGTI010000283.1 GCA_029821455.1 Candidatus Zipacnadia bacterium
CCCCCTATCCGCATTCCTGAAGGGAGGGGGAATAGGCTGGATTAGCCTTTGGCCGGCAACCACCGCCTGGCCCAGGCTGATGCCGCCATCATTCGGCGGCACCGACTTGTGATACAACGGCCCCAGGCCAGCAGCCTCCAGCATCGCGCAAAGCGTCTCCAGTACCATGCGATTCTGGAATGTCCCACCGGACAGCGCAACCTGGCGCAGGCCGGTTTGCTCGCTGGCCCGTTTCGCTCCCTCGCAGAGCATCGCGGCAAACCCCCGGTGAAACTTGCTAGCTATCTCACTAACGTGCCGCCCGGCCTCCAAGTCGCTTACGATCCCGCGAATCATCGGCAGCGGATCGAGGGTCAGGCCTTCCCCCTCGCAGACTAGCTGATGAGGATAGCCCTCTGCCACCGGCTCAGCCGCCGCCTCCAGGGCCATTGCCGCCTGGCCTTCGTAGGCTGCGTCCCTGTGCAGGCCTACCAATGCCGAAACCGCATCAAACAGCCGCCCGGCTGACGAAGCCAGCGGGCAGTTGACATCACGCTCAATCATCTGGCTGAGTAACTGCCATTTGTCACGGTCAAGTTGGCGGCAGAATTCTATGTCAAGCTCATCGGCAAATTCCGGCCCGAAGGCGCGCTGCAGATAGACCGCTGCCATTCGCCAAGGCTCCGTGATGGCTGCCTCTCCACCGGGCAGTGGCACATTGGCCAGATGCCCCAGGCGCTCGTAACTGCTCAGGTCCGCGACCATCAATTCACAGCCCCAGGAGGTGCCATCTTCCCCGTAGCCAGTGCCGTCACAGGCCAGCCCGATAGCCGGTCCTGTCGCGCCGTTATCCGCCAGGCAACTGACAATATGGGCGTGGTGATGCTGCACAGCAAATGCTGGCAGATTGTTCTCGGCGGAATATTGCCGGGCGACCTGGGTGGACAGATAGCCTGGGTGCAGGTCGTGGCCCAGGGCCTCCGGCTGGGCCTGCCAGACTACCAGCAGGTGCTCCAGACAGCGCTGGAAATAGTCAAGCGTCTGGGCGTCCTCCAGGTCACCGATATGCTGGCTGAGAAATGCCTCGCGCCCCCGGGTCAGGCAGAATGTGTTCTTCAGGTGGCCGCCGATGCCAAGGACCGGAGGGAATTGTTGCTTCAACCGCACCGGCAGCGGCGCATATCCGCGACTGCGTCGCATCAAGATCGGCCCACGCTTGGTTGTCCGCACCACCGAGTCATCACAGCCGACCAGAATATCTCGGTCGTGATGCAGGAAGCCGTCGGCGATCTTTGCTAGGCGCTGCTGAGCCTCGTCATTGTCAGTACACAACGGCTCATCAGATAGATTGCCGCTAGTCATCACCAGGGCCAGCAGCTCGGTTCCCTCGAACAGCAAGATATGCAGCGGCGTATAGGGCAGCATCACGCCATAGTCCGGGCTGTCGGGTGCGACTGACCGAGCCAGGCGTTCGGGCTGAAGCTTGGGCATCAGCACAATCGGCGCCCGGGCACTCTGCAGCAGTTCGCGAGTCTCGTCACTTACGCAGGCGAACGTCTCGATGGCCTCCAGTGACGGTGCCATCACCGCCAGCGGCTTTTGCTCCCTGTGCTTGCGCTGCCGCAGGCGCCTGACCGCATCATCAGCGGTGGCATCACAGGCCAGATGAAAACCTCCCAGGCCCTTGACCGCCACGATCTTGCCCGCCACAAGCATCTCCTGGGCGGCTCGCAAGGCATCCTCGTCCTGTTGCAGTACTGCGCCTGCTCTGAAGCTCAGCCGTGGCCCACACTCAGGACAGGCCACCGGCTGGGCGTGATAGCGCCTATCTGAGATGTCATTGTACTCGGCCGTACACTCCGGGCACATCGGGAAACCCGCCATAGAAGTGCTGGGCCGGTCGTACGGTAGGCGAGCGATGATGGTGTAGCGCGGGCCACAGTTGGTGCAGTTGATAAAGGGATGACGATAGCGACGGTCGCTAGGGTCCAGTAGCTCGCGACGACAGTCTTCACAAATCGCCACATCTGGCGAGACATAGATAGCGCCTGCGTCAGCAGCACGACTGGGGATAATAACAAAATCAGAATGACCGGTGGGGGAGAGGGGAGATAAAGAGATCGACTCGATAACAGCCATCGGCGGCGCCTCGTCCCGTAGACTCCGCACAAAGCCATCCAACGCCTCAGGGGGGCCTTCTATCTCGATCTCCACACCACCGGTGAAGTTCAAGACCGTTCCGGCCACATCCCACTGCTGAGCCAGGCGATGTACAAACGGCCTGAAGCCAACGCCCTGCACGATACCCTCCACCACTATGCGCCGGGCGTCGGTGGCCGCCTGTGCCACTCGTTTGGCTGTGCCAAGTTGCTCAGTCATTGTCGTTGTGAGGCGTCAGCTAAATTGACAGTCGAGTAGCAGCATACCCTCGTCGGCCATCACCCGCACCGGTCCGTTCCCGCAGACGCGACAATTGAACGCGTCGTCGGCCTCAACCAGCGTCTCGCAGACCCGGCAGTGCCCCAGAAGTCCATTCTTGACCATCTGCACCTCGAATGGTTCAATGCCGTGCTCCTCGCACGCGTGGTCAAGCGCCATCTGTAGGGCAGCTTCCGTCATTCCTGACAGTTCGCTAACCTGGATGGTGATGCGTTCGACGCGAGTGGCTGCCGCCTTACGGCACTTGTGCATGACCACATGGACAATGTCACCCGCTATACCGTGCTCGTGCATTAGTTCCACTGCCTTGCTGGGCGCAAGATTGTGATAGATATCACAATCTCAAGAAATCGTACAAAAAAATTTCGAACCTATCAAACCGCAAGCTACTACAGATAGGCACCAAACACAACTAGTCAACCGGTTCGCGGCTTGAGTATATTATACCTATTGCCTAGCTCGTGTCAATAACAAATCTCAGGCCATAGGAACCGGTGCTTTTGCCTTTCTTGATGGCTCGGTTATAATAGTGCGTCTGAAGGAGGCAGGCAAGACGTGACACCAGGCAACAGCCAAGTTCCTCCCACAACTCCCAGAGCCTCGCTGGGAGTCTTGCTGGCCTTTGCGTATACGGCCCTTTGGTCGCTCAACTTCATCACCTCCAAGTATGCAATGTTCGCCTACAACCTGGAGACCTTCAGCACGCTTTGGTTTGTCGCGGCCTCCATTTACGGCTATATCTACCTCAAACTCGCTGGCAGGACTGACATTTGGGGCCACATGCGGCAAGTGTGGCGGCCTATCCTGGCGGTTGGTTTACTCAATGGCCTGGCAAGCCTGGCCGGCTTTGGATCCCTCCGCCTCATAGACCCCTCCCTCGCAGCTTTCTTCGGACGCACGCAGATCATCTTCTCGGTACTGCTGGGATGGATAGTGCTGCGCGAGCGCCTCAGCCTGACCGAAGGCCTTGGGGCAATACTCGCCGTCACAGGCCTATTCATCTGCAGCTACAAGGGCGGGACCGTCGTCCTGCTGGGGCTGGTGCTGAGCCTGTTGGGAGCGATAGGAGCTTCCTTGCAGTATTTCATTGTCAAGGTCAGCGTCAAGGAAGTTGATCCGCTGGTGATGGTCTTCTTCAGGACTGCACTGGCGGCCGTGACTGTTGCGACGGTGGCCTTCAGCACGGGACGGTTCGAGCTCGTTCATGCGCCCCTCAATCTCACTGTCCTACTAGTCGGTGCCTTCTTCGGACCGTTCCTGGCCCACGTGTGCCTGTTTCGGGGCCTGGCCCACATTGACCTGACTAAGGCCACCATCATCCAAACCACCAACCCCTTGTTTGTGATCCTCTATGCAGTCGCGCTTCTGCCGCTGCTTCCGGGCATTCCCGAAGGCGTGCAGCTATTCCCCACGCCCGTGCAGTTGGCCGGAGGCGCGGTGCTGCTGATCGGTGTAGCGACGCTGGTAATGGGCGGCAGAGCCAAAGCCAATAGCGCTCGAAAGCAAGCAGCTACTGAGGAATGTTGACGGTAGTCACCGTCTCATTCCCGCAGATATCGAA
>JALGTI010000284.1 GCA_029821455.1 Candidatus Zipacnadia bacterium
TTTCTCATTGGAATGACCTCCTTGTTGGGTCAGCCGCTGTCGCAATCTAGTCCGGGTCAGCCACTATTGACCACTGACTGGGCGCCGTGGTCCGTAGCCACTTGGCATGACCGTCACAGAACATATAGCAGGCCCCACCATTGTGCCGCAACACTATCTCCGGATCCACCCAGTACATCCATTGGCCGGAGTACAGCCGCGATAGATCGGTGTTGAGCCAGTAGGCATCCATGGTTCCCCAGCCATCGGCCACCAGAACAGTGTTGGTCGGGAACGGAATCGCCTGGGCATTGTTGTACTGCAGAGATGTGTCTAGGTCACCATACACTGTGTACGCCTGGTTGTAGTAGTAGGCGAAGGGGAAAGTCTGATACGCCATATCTACCTGGTCGTACACGCGCACAGGGCACTGGACAATCTGATCGTTGCTAATGTAGTCCATTAGCAGTTCCGGCCAGGTCAGGTAATCGCTGGCGTAGTAGTCTATACCAAGGTAGGGCAGATGTGGCCAGTAGACCCAGGCCGGCGGATAGCGCCCGTCGTAGTCGTCTACGTACATCTTGAACGCCAGGCCAATCTGCTTGACATTGGAGAGGCAGCTAGCCTGGTTCGCCTTCGCCTTAGCACGCGCGAAGACCGGAAATAGAATGCCGGCCAGGATCGCGATTATCGCGATCACCACCAGCAGTTCGATAAGGGTAAAGCCGTGCCTCTGCCCCATTGGATAGCCTCCTTTGGTCGGCTCATAGCCTGCGATGAGCCGTCTCAATCAGATATCTAACTTCGCCCCCGCCACCGTGATTCCTTCTTTTGCTCCGACAGCGTCAATGTTCCAGAAACTGGCCTAGCTGACCACAGCCTGCGGCGCGAACGCGAAGTCCAACCACTTGCCGGCCACATTAGCTGCTGCGCAGTCGCCCTCGTGGAAGTACATCCTGAAACTGAACACAAGGGCATCACCGGCCGGCAGCGCCAGATCGCCGCGCACTGCCCAGTCGCCGGCAAAGTCATGCTTGCCCCACTGATTGACCGTGAACAGCCCATATCCGCGCACGTGCCAGGTGGTGGGGAAGTCATAGTTATCGGGATGATCGAAGATCGCCACCCCGCAGTCCTGCTTACCAATCTTGCCAAAGTAGTCCACCCATGGCGCGCGCTTGCCCCAGCATTCATCCTCGCCGATGCCGCCATAGGCGTTCGCAATGGTCCCACTGCCGGTATCGTCAGCATTGAGTTCAGGATTAAGCCGGATGCTGAGGGTGCCAGCCTCCTTGGTATCGTTAAAGAACACCCCCCCATAATCCGCTGACCATATAATCAACCAGTCCATCATCCGCCCGCCGGCCGGTGTGTTGTAGACGCGGATGCGGTAGGTCTCCGCCAGTAGCGGATTGCCGTCCTTATCGGTCCAGTCATTCACGGCCCACAGTTGCCCATAAACCGGCCCACTAGTTATGTACTTCTCGCGGTTGCGGGTGTAGCCATGGCCTTCCTCTTCGCTCCAGTTGTCAACCCCGTTGACATCTCCCATCGCGGTGTAGATTGACTTGTGGTGGATGTGGTCGCCCTTTTCGCGGTCATCAAAGACTTCACGGGTCATCTGTACTCCACCAGGGCCGATCACCGGGTAGCAGTACGGACGTACCACATTGGGCCCACTGTGCCAAGCGGTGAACAGCTCTCCGTTCACCAGAAACTCCACCGCATCACCCTTCTCTTGCAGGAGCACAGCGGCCTCGTCAGCCGTATCACCTGTCAGCCGGAAACGCTTGGTCTCGCCGGCTGCCATCTGGGGGATAATGAAAACCAGCTCGTCAGGACTGTACACGTCAGTAGATTCGCTGGCGTAGCCGCCGTTGCACTGGCCTGCCAGCTTGCCGATTTCATTCCCCGCTTCATCAAGCTCCACCAGAATATGGCTGCCCCTGCATTCGCAACCCACCTCGCACGGCACTGATACAATCACATTGCTGCGGTCATGGGGACCGGCTGGTACTTCCAAAATACTACCATCTTCACAACAGGACATTATCTGTGGCCTCCTCTATTTGTGGCAACTCGGGCGCTCTAACCCGAGTGCCGACTATCCTGATAATTACCTTCTCCTCTACTCGCCGATTCTCCTCCGCCTATAGTCGCTATTCTTTGAAAGCACTGCTGCACCTATTCTTCGTCAGGCATCGGCGACGGCTCAAGCGTGGTGGGAATCTTGCAAGTGATGCGCGTGCCCTTGGCCTGTTCCGACCACAGTTCGATTATTCCCCCATGGGCGTCCACAACGTTCTTGACAATTCGTGTGCCCAGGCCCGTGCCCATCGCCTTAGTCGAGACGGCCTCATCCGTAAACAGCTTGGCCTTCACCTCCGGCGGCATCCCCCCACCGTCATCCTCGCATTCTACAATGAAGAACTGGCCATCGGGGAATTCGCCCTCTGTCGGACCCATCTGCACTCGCAAGACGATGTGGCTCGCCCCCACATCCTCATCCATCGCGTTGAAGATGAGGTTATAGACGAGATTGTAAATCTGCTTCTTGTCGCAGACGGCTTCGGGCATATCCTCTTCGCCTTCGATAACTACCTCGGTGCCGGCCTTCCCGGCCTGCGCTCCCAACAACGCAGCCACGCGTTCGGCCAGGGCGGGTACGTCCACCAGCTCGAAGTGCGGCTCCGACACAATCCCCTTCACCGCTGACGAAATCTCCGCCATCCGCTGCTGAACTGCATCGCAGCCTTCGAGGATAATGGTTATCATCTCCGGGTACAAGTCCCGCAGGCCATCCATAATCTCTTTGAGTTGCTGGCTGGCCTCTTCACTGCAAACACCGGAGAGCGTCTCATCAAACTGAGCGAAGCAGTCGTCAGCCACTAATTGCAGCGTCTCTGCGCCCGTCTGGGTCGGGGTCATCAAGTTCTTGACATCGTGGCTGATGTTCCCAATGAAACGCACCACCATCGCCAGCCGTGCCTCCTCGTTTAGCCGCGCAGTTTCCAATGACGCTGCGATCTGCGCACCAATTATCTCCAGCAACGCAACATCATGCTCATCAAACTTGCCCTCGGCCTTGTTGAGCACCTGCAGCACGCCGATCGACTCGCTCTCCACGCTCCTCAGGGCCACAGTCACCATATTCTGGGTGACATACCCGACCCTCTCTCCCACCTCCTTGAGGTGCTCCTTTCGCTTGGTCACATCCTCGGAGATATCACTTTCCCCGCTTTGAAAGACCTTACCGGCTATGCCCTGGTCAGGCTCAAGCTCAAGTCCAATCAGGTCTGCGGCCTTCTCACCAACCACGTACTTGAAGACGAGCTTGTCTGTATCGGAGTCGTAAAGGATTATGGACCCGGCGCCAGCGCCGACCACCTCCAGGCTGATATTGAGGGCTTCCTGCACCAGTTGCTCAAACCTGGTGATGGAGCTGAGACCAGCCGCAGTCCGTCGTGCTCCCTCCAGTTGTCTCTCGAGTTGGGCGACCTCACTTCTAAGCTGTTCTACCTGTTGCGCAAGATCCCCACTCATTGCAGTCCCTCCCTCGACTCTCGGCTAGTCAAGCCTATGGAGTTGAGGTTCCCGCAGAACCCCCGGGCAATGCCGGCCTCCTGGGCAGAACCCGCCGCGCCGCCTCCAGACACTGCTTGGCCACGCCCGGGTATCCCGCCTCCGCCGCGACCTGGGCCGCCAGCAGCCATAGCTTGCCATTGTAACGATACTGCTCCGCTGCGTCCAGTATCTCCCTCAGGCCGGCTTGCTCATGGCCGCTTAGATACAGCGCGTACCCAGCCGTGGCTGCTGCCAGGCCGTCGGCCGGTTCCAACTCTTCGGCACGCAGAGCTAACTGGCGGGCATACTCAAGGTCGCGCTTTTCTTGCGTCAACAGCACCGCCAGCCGCAGACCGGCCACGGCGAAATCAGGGTTCAGCTTCAGGGCTTTCCGGTATTCGCGCTCCGCAGCCACACGGCTCTTCATATGCGGCTGTTGCCAGAGCCTGTTCGTGCCGTTTCAGGCGCAGCAGCGCAGTCACCAGGTTCAGCCGCGCTGTCGTCAGGCCGGGGTCCAGTCCGATGACCTGCTTGAAGTCCTTGGCCGCTTCTTCGAACTTCCTCTCCTCCATGCGTATCCGCCCCCGCAGCTCATAAGCCTCCGCGCTCTTGGGCTTAATCTGCAGGGCCCGGTTGACCCACCCCAACCCTCCTTCAGTATCTATCAACTCAAGGCTCGCCTTGCTCGCCTCAAAGTTTGCCTCGTACGAACTGGGATCAGCATTGGCCGCTCGCATAAACTGGGCGTAGCCTTGCTCGCCTCAAAGTTTGCCTCGTACGAACTGGGATCAGCATTGGCCGCTCGCATAAACTGGGCGTATGCGTCGTTGAAGTAGCCCTCGTCAGCGTAGCGGTGTCCCAGTTCCAGCAACGCCGCCACCGACCCAGCCTGCGCCCTGGCCGCCACATTATCTCCCGCACTCTTGCAGCCCGCTAGCACACAGATCAACGCGCACAGGCCCACCAGCCCCACTGGCCCCCCATACGCCTGCCTCAGTGCCATTACTCAAGCTCCCTTGGGCAGAGCCATACGCACCCGCGTGTTTTCGGCGCGTTGCTCGTTTGCTAGGTTCGCCAGGCGCAAGGGGAATCCTTCTCTATAGCGCTCCACTGCTCGGACTGGTCTTGTCGCTGTCAGGCTATTCAGGTCTTGAGCACCTCTATCAGGTCCTCGCCCTCGGCGATATGGACTCGCGGCGGGAAGCCCGGCTCAGCCACCCACT
>JALGTI010000015.1 GCA_029821455.1 Candidatus Zipacnadia bacterium
ACGGCATCCGAGGGCATCAGCCGCTGCAGCTCGGCCAGGAACTGGGCCGGGTGTACAGGCCCTTTGGCATTGGCAACCAAGCCGGCGATCTGCTCAGCGTATTGCGCTTGCAGTTGGGCAATCCTGGCCGCTGCTGGGCTGCTTGTAAAGTCGCGCTCTCCTGCCCCGTCACGGCAGGCCTCGATAAGCTGCCGCAACGTCAGCTTCGCATCGCCCAGCAGCGCCACATCAGGAACCAGATTGCGACCAAACTGCTCAGGATCAACATTCAGGTTGATGAACTTCCGCCCAGGTGGCAACTCAGGCCACTGTTTGCCGACTGCAAACTCCTCTATCTGCGAGCCAACCCACAGCCAGCAATCTGATTGCTCCAGCAGCGTTTCGCTGACCAGCGTGCGGTTGCACCCAACCCCGCCGGCCGACAGCGGATGGTCCTCCGGTATGCTGCTCTTCCCGTGGTTGGTGGTCAACACCGGCATGGCCAGCAACTCGGCCAGTTCCCGCACCTCATTATAGGCGCCGGCCTGGTGTACCCCTCGACCACACACAAGCACCGGAAGCTCTGCGTCCACTAGCATTTCAGCCGCTTTCTGAACATCGGCCGGGTCAGCAGCCGGACGGCTGCGCGGGACGGACACATACGGCTCCATCTCGGCCTCCATTGGCCCGATATCGAGGGGGATGTCAATGAAGACCGGGCCGCAGGGCGGGGAGAGCGCCCGATTAAACGCATTGCGCATCACCCACGGGATCTTCTCAGGGCGGTCCACCCGATACCACCACTTGGTCACGCTGGTGACCTGCTCGATTTGGTGAAATTCCTGGAGGGCGCCCTTGCCGTAGGAGGCGATAGGCGCGTTGGGCGCAATGCAGACCAGGGGGATTTTGCCGTACCAGGCCTCGTGCAGACCGACGAGCATGTGCGAAAAACCCGGCCCTGCGGTGCCCTGACACACGCCGGCCTCGCCGGTCACCTGGGCATAGCCCAGCGCTGCAAAGGCCCCGGCCGTCTCGTGGCGGGCCAGGATGGCCTGGACATCCGAGTCATGATAAAGCTCGTCATATAGTATGCGCACACTGTGCCCGCCCGGCAGGCCAAAGACATACTTGACGCCCTCAGCCTTCAGCGCCTCTACCAGTGCCCGCGCGGCAGTCATTCGCGCCATCATCATCCCTCCCATCAATAAACAGGTGGCGCAGGCGTCCCGCCTGCAGTCGTTCCGTAGGACAGGCTTTCGCCCGCCATAGCGGGCTATGGCCCGCGAAGGCAGGCATCTTTGCCTGTCGAAGTCCCCTTCCCTTGAGGGACGGAAGTGGGGGAAGGTGCTCTCCACTATCTCAGTTCCGCCGGCTGCCAGCCACTGTCCAGGTAGTTCATCATCGCCTGAACGCTCATCTCACGGGCTGCCCCATTGCCGGCGATTTCCGACAGGCAGACGGGTTGAAGATTGCGCTCCAGCAGACCTTCGATGATTAGCTTCAGTGCCCTGACAGAACTAAGGTCACCATCGTGCATCAGGATGATGGCGCCCGGCTCGATGCCAGCCAAGGCCCGGTCGGCTATCTGTCGGGGCGAGACCTTCCGCCAATCGCCAGTGTTGTGGGTCCACAGGGCTACCGTCAGGCCGGATTCGGCGATGGCTTGAAGCGAGGCCTCCGAATAGTCCCCACCCGGTGGGCGAATGAAGTACATCTGCTGGCCGGTGAGGGCGCCAACCACCGCTGAGCAAGATCGCAGCTCCGCCCGCGCCTCCTCCAGTGGCAGCTCCGACATCCGCCGATGCCAGTACGTGTGGTTGCCCAACTCGTGGCCAGCCTGCGCTATCTCCCGAACCAGGCCGGGGTATTGCTCCGCCTTATGGCCCACGACGAAGAAGGTGGCCTTGACATCGTAATGATCCAGCACCGCCAGCATCAGCGGAATAATCAGCGGATGCGGACCGTCGTCAATCGTAATGGCCACATTCCGCTGGTCCGTGCGGCCACGGCGCAGCACTCGGACACACGATGGCTCCTCTGTCTCTGTATTGCCTTCCTGGGCGAGCCCGGCGAACCTGGCCCAGTTGTCCGCCGCGTTGGGCGCACGGTAAGCGGTCCGGGGGAACGGATTATCCAGGCACGCCAGCCGCATGGGGTCATCCGCAGCATTACTCAGAAACAACGGTGCGTACCGCACAGCCCCCAGCTTCCCCAGCAGTTGCCGCGCGGGAAGATCAGTGCTGCTGAGCCTCTCGAAGTCTGCCCTGGCCGCCGCAACTGAGAACACAGGCTGATGAATCTGGCCGTAGCTGGCCATATCACCTGGCACTACTGACCACAGGTCCAGGTGCTCAAGTTCCGGCATCACATCGAACGCGGCGCTCAGGGCAGCGACGGCGTCGGCTTCCAGGTCGCTGACGCGGAAGCAGCCGCTGGCCGTATCACTGGCCTGCAGCTTAATCAACCCCATTCGCACGCCCACTGCCTCGGCCACCGCCACCTTCAGGATGCGCTGGCGCAACCCGGCTTGTTTGAGCGCTTGAATGATACACGTCTCCTGCAGGGGCATATAACCCTTGTGGATGGGCGTGTCCGGCACGGCCAGGCACTGCAGCAGTTCATCAGGCGGAGAACCGAGGTGCGCGCCCAGGTGGGAAGGCCGCGCCACCAGCCCTGGCTCGGCGGCTGCCGAAGACACCGTCAGGCAGATGACAAACAGAACAGCCGCACCGGTCACGGGGTGGAGTAGTGATGGCTTGCTGGCTATGATTCTGGACCTCATCGGAAGTTCCAACCGGCGCCGATTATAGCCCATCAGCGGTCGCGTGTCGAGGGAGGAAGTCGTGGGAATCTGGCATCGGCATCCTGCCGATGATTCACCGGCTGGAAGCCCGTGCCACCGTACTCGCGCTCGCCTTCGGCTACAAAGCGGGGAGGTCGCCAATCAGAGGAAATGAAGAATGGAGGCGGCAACCGGATTGGAACCGGTGAATAGCGGTTTTGCAGACCGAAGGAGCAAGCTTGCACGGCTGGTACTGCCGCAGCGATACACGAATCAGTTGTCTACCCTCAGATTCTCAAATAGTATCTGTAGTGGCGGCGCCCCCTCGCGTGTGCACAACTGGTAGCCGACCACCGTGGGCAGACAGCCCTCTACAGGGGGTTCAGGACCGGGCCGTCGGTAGTCAAGCGTTATCACGCCCACCTGGCGCCCGTCCACCTGCAGCTTGTACGTGTCCCCCAGCCGCCTTATCCCAATCCGCACGTTGCATCCCTCCGGCTCAACCGGGGTGGAGTAGAGCACGCCGTCTGCTGGCTCGGCGGCCTGCACAAAGGCGGCCTTGTCGAACTGTCGGAGCATGATGACCTTCAGTCGGGCCTGCGCTTCGCCTCTCGCACGGTGGAGTCCGATAAAGAACCCGTCGGCCTGGGCCTCAAGCCACGGGGCGTTGAGCAGAACAATCCCGGCGCTGTCCCCTTCGATAAAGGCCTCAAGTGTCTGTCGGTGTGCCCTCAGTTGCACCCGCAGTTGTTGGCAGAAGACCTTGTTTTCGGCAATCAGCCTCGCAAAGCCACCGCCCCGCAGATTCGCTTCCATAGCCTTGCCGTCGCTGCTGAATTGCCAGCCTTCGGTCTCCGGAGTGATCAGAAGCTGCCAGCCGGGCGGGGCATCAGCCGGTAGAGGCTTTACCCCGGTGGCTGCCGAAGCCAACGATGGCGGGATCCATTCATCATCATAAGCGCCCACGTACACCCAGTCTTTGGTGCTGAGGCCGGTATCAGGCCGTATCACCGTCAACTCGAAGCCAAACACGGTCGGCTCCTTTACTTCAGGGATAGCGATTCGCAGATTAGGTGTTTCTGCACCTGAGGCGTTCACTGGTGGCCCGGAAACTTGAGACCAGCGGTAGGAGCAGGCCCTTGTGGAGCGGCCGTCCAGAAACCGGGAACGCACGCCGGTGAGCACCACCTGTGAGCCGTCCCCCACCACCAGGCTGGGGCCTGCATCGGCCAGAGGCGGAGCCTCCCGCAGAGTTGCTAGGTCTCGGCCCGTCAAATCATTGTGCTTGATGGTGTGTCTTGCCTTCATCGCTTCGGACATCTGCAGCTCGGATTCCAGGCTGCCGTAGAAGCGGTTCCAGCAGATGAGATCATGGCCAATGTTACGCTCCGCGCCGGCTGGAGCGTCTTGTACGTGTAGGGCCCATCTTTGTGTGCGGCCACTGGAATGCGCGCGCAGGTCGGCCACGGTATTACCAATAATCGTGTTGTACATATGGAGGCCGAGGCCTGGCTTGTCCAAATAGTAACTGGCAATGCCCAGTCCCCAGGCTGGCCCGGTGCCGCCGCTATTGATAATCCAATTGCCCTGAAACAGCATCCCATAGCAGGCATCAATCCGAGCGCCCTCGTACGAGTTTGCCCAGCAGTAGTTGTTGATGACCTTGGCCAGTAAAGCCCCCACAGTGGAAGCGCCCACCTCGCAGCCAATGTGCAGTCCCAGACTGTTGGATGGGCCCGAGCGGTTGCGCCTCACCACGGTGCAGGCCGCATTGTTTACCAGTATCACGGGGTCGTAGGCCCTCACGAGGATGTTGTCCGAGACAACATTACCCATCCCGTTGTCGTTGTCCTGCAGCCCGCCGGTGCCCGATATGTTGATGCCGTACCCCGCAGTGTCTCGAGCAAAGTTCCCCACCATCAGGTTGTATGCGCCTCCCCAGCTCTGAATAGCGCACATCGCACTCATCACATCATCGGAGCCTGTCTCATATCCGCAGACACGATAATCGTTGAAGGCCAGAATATTACCACGCGCACCCGGGCCGGTCAGCCAGACACCGTGTCCAACGAGATCTTGGCAGTAATTGTGGGCAACCAGAGAGCCTCCCAGCCCGCCTGTCTGGATGCCGTTGCCCGTGTTGGCGAAGAGATTGCCCAGGTATAGATGTCCCTTGCCCCCAGGCTGCAGGGCCCACCATCCGCCTTCCTCAAAGCGATTGTATAAGACTGCCTGGCGGTCGCCACTAACATTAATGCGCAGAAAGCCACCATCCAGGAACCGACAGTTACGTACCGTCAGGCCTGGACAGGCTCCTGCCAGGGCGTGGCGTGGGGCCTTCAGGAACGTGACCCTTTCCACCAGCACGTCTGCACACTCGCGTAGCAGTATCACTGAGGAGCGATTGTACTCCACTCCAGGGGGCGGTGCGACCGCCGAACAGTCAATCACCAGCCGGGCAAAAACATTATCCCGGGCCTTCTCCAGGATAAAGCCGTCGTAGTTGGGCATAGTCTTGAAGGCGATCCCGCTCGTCTCGGCGCTCTCACCGACCAATGCAAAACCGCTGGGCAGCGAGATCGGCCCCGTAGCCTGCAAGGCCGTATGTGCGGGTATCAGCAGGCCCGCGTCGCCAGCGTTGGTGGCGGCCGAAAGGTTTTCATTGAGACTTTGGTTAGGGTCGGCATGGTACAAAGCTGGGCTGGCGGCATGTGCCACGCGGCCAATACCTAGCCCACAGATGACTAGGAGCATCCCGAGCGCCAACGTAGGTAACCGAAGAAGCTTAACCAAGAGCTCTCGTTGTGCCATGTGCATAGAGCTCGCCTCCCCAGCAAGAACGGCAGATGACAGTGTGCGAACTAACCTGGAGCATAGAGAAAGAAGTTGGAGGCGGCAACCGGATTCGAACCGGTGAATATCGGTTTTGCAGACCGACGCCTTAGCCACTTGGCTATGCCGCCTCCAGAGGGGGGTAGTACAGCCAGATTGTTATGCACAGGGCGAGTCAGGGTGGCCCTGACTCGCCCTGATAAGGCTGGAGCGGGAGACGAGATTTGAACTCGCGACCTTCTCCTTGGCAAGGAGGTGCTCTACCAACTGAGCTACTCCCGCATTTAACGTCAGACAGCGACAGAATACGTCAGACAATACCAGAGACCGCCAGCCCCTCCGCGCAGTCTGCCGCCATCTGACATTGTCTGCTATAAGTGGAGCGGGAAACGGGGGTCGAACCCGCGACCCTCAGCTTGGGAAGCTGATGCTCTACCAACTGAGCTATTCCCGCATTTAACGTCAGACAGCGACAGAATACATCAGACAGTGACAGAATACGTCAGACGACAGCAGAGACCGCCAGCCCCTCCCCACACTCTGCTGCCATCTGTCGTTGTCTGCCTTTGGCTGCCTTTCTCTGCCGTCCCACTGGTGGGCGGTACAGGGTTCGAACCTGTGGCCTGTTGTGCGTGAGACAACCGCTCTCCCAACTGAGCTAACCGCCCATTTAACATCAGACAAAGGCAGAAAACGCCAGACAACAACAGAAGACGGCACCCCCTCTGAAACGCCCGCTGGATGTCTCCCCTACATTCCTCCTGGTTTACTATGGCGATATTCGCCTTGGACTGTCGTTGAACTGCCTTTGTCTGTCGTTGTCTGCCGTTAGATGGTGCCGAGGGCGGGATTCGAACCCGCACGAACCGTAAGGGTCACTAGCCCCTCAAGCTAGCGTGTCTACCAATTCCACCACCTCGGCGGTGTCTGGTAGTATATCGAGCCGGCGCCTTCAAGTCAAGCCCGACTGCCGCGTGCCGTCGCGGTTGCAGCGAGAAGGCCCTTGTGCTATAATGCCCGCGCTTTGAGCTTGCCATAATGTTGGCTAAAGGGGTGTATTGGTTGCGGAAATCTCTGCGGTATGTAGTAATCTGCCTGGTGGCGACTGCCGTTCTGCTGAGCTTGTGTGGCTGCGGTGACAAACCCATCGCAGTCGTAAATGGTGAGCGCATCGGCGAAAGCGAGTTCATCGAGCGGCTCAGGAAGCAGTCTGGTAGGGACGTGCTCTTGGAGATGGTGAACCGGCGTCTGTTAGAGGATGCCTTTGACGCTGCCGGGCTGACGCTGGATACAGCGCAGACTGACGAAGAGATTATGAAGTTACAGGAGCGCTTCCCAACCCCGGATGCCTTTGCTAACTGGCTGTCCCAACAGGGGCTAACCCTTGAGGAGCTACGCAGCGAAATCGCATTCGGCCAGAAGCTCGAGAAGCTGTGCACCAAGGATGTGACGGGCTACACCGAGGCCGACTTAGACAAGTTCTTTCAGGATTATAAAGCGCGTTACGACAAGCCGCTGCGCGTCACCATTAGTGAAATCGTGCTCACCACCAAAGAGGAGGCCGATAAGGTCTATGAGTTGGCCACTCAGGAGGGTGCCAGCTTCGCCGACCTGGCCCGTCAGCATTCGGTCAGTAGTATATTCCGTGACGCCGGTGGCCGGCGACCGGAAGCGCCCTTGGCAGCCTTGATGCCTCCTGAACTCAAGGCGCCTGCTTCTACACTCGAGGTCGGAACCGTCAGCAAGCCCCTAAAGGTGGGCGAGGGGGAATTAGCGCAGTGGTACATTATAAAAGTCGAGGACCGCAAGCCGCCTGAGGAAGCTACACTTGAGACGGCGCGCAAGGATGTGGAACGCGACTATAAGCGGCTGAAGGCTAAGCAACCGGCCGAGCTGCTCAGTGAACTGCGCCAGACGGCACAAGTCAGCATCTATGCACCAGAATTCCAGGACCTCAACGAACTGTTCCGGCCCCAGCAGGAACTGCCGAGCTTTGGCGGCCAGGGGCCACAAGGAGGGGGGACGGCTGGCGGCGGGCCGCGGGCCCCAGCACAAACCCCGCCCCCAGCAGCGCCCGCCGACACTCAGTAATCACCCACCGGAGCCGTTGGGGCGGGTTGCGCCGGCGACCGCAGAGCTTCGCGGTCGCCAATTGCTGGCTTACAGATCATAGCCATCTTGCGCAGCCTCGGACGCGTTGGTATGGCAGTAGGTACAGGCAAATGAGAGAATTCGCTGAGCTTGTGCAGATAATGGCCCGCTTGCGGGGCGAAGACGGCTGCCCCTGGGACCGGCAGCAGACCGCCTCCAGCCTCAAGACCTACCTGCTGGAGGAGGTCTACGAGGTGCTGGAAGCAGTGGATGCCGGCGACGTGAAAAGACTGTGTGGTGAACTGGGTGACGTGATGCTGGTAATCGTGTTCTTTGCTCAGCTTGCCAGCGAAGCCGGGCAGTTCGATATCAGGCAGTCGCTGCGGTGCATCAATGACAAGCTGCGATACCGCCACCCCCACGTATTTGGGGATCTGCAGGTGGCCGACGCCCAAGAGGTGGTCTTCAATTGGGAGCAGCTCAAGCGCCGGGAACCGGATACACAGGATCGCACCTCGGCCCTCGACGGCGTGCCGCGGTCCCTCCCGGCCTTGCACCGAGCCTCAGACCTGCAAAAACGCGCCGCCCGCGTCGGCTTTGACTGGGACAGCCCGCAAGGTGCGTGGGACAAGATATCCGAGGAGCAGGCCGAGCTTCATCAGGCTACCGAGCGGCAAGACGCCGACACAATCGGTGACGAAGTAGGGGATCTGCTCTTTGCGGTGGTCAACTATGCGCGGCTGCTTGGGGTGGACAGTGAGGACGCTTTGCGTAGAGCCACAAACAGGTTTGAACGGCGTTTTCGGGAGGTGGAACAGAGGGCGGCTGAGCGCGGCCAGTCGTTGGGAGAGATGACCCTTCCTCAGATGGACGAGCTTTGGGAAGAGGTCAAAGCGGGGGGCGTGGACAAAAGCTAGGTTGGCACCAATATGCGTTTGGACAGTTTCCTGCGAAACTCAGGCCTTGTCCCCCGCCGGCCGGTGGCCAAACGGGTCTGTGACAGCGGCGCGGTGACCGTTGATGGTAAACCTGCCAAGCCCAGCAGCGAGGTGACAGTCGGCGAACAGATAACCCTCGCTACGGGGACTAGGATTGCGACCTACCGAGTGCTGGCCCTACCCCAGCGCCCAGTTCCCAAGACACAGCGAGATCAATACACGCAGCTCATCTCCTCGGAATTGCGCTCCGAGGATTCTATTTAGTACTTCGGGAAGTCCCGAAACCCAACAGGAGGACCTTTGATGGCGAATCTCAAGCGTGTTTATATGTTCAGTGATGACCTTGAACCCATCGTAAAACAACTGGCTGATGAGGGGCGCCAGCTCAAGTGGCTGGAGGGCGGTAAAGGCTCCAACCTGGCGATTATGACCAGCATCGGCATCCCGGTCCCAGCGGGCTTCACAGTGACCACCGACGCCTGTCTGGAGTTTATGGATCGCGGCAATAAGTTCCCTGAAGGCCTTACGGATGAGATACTGGAGGCGATGAGTAAGCTGGAGGCGGAAACCGGCAAGAAATTCGGAGACCCCAGCAATCCTCTTCTGGTCTCGGTCCGCTCGGGCGCGCGCGAGTCGATGCCGGGGATGATGGACACTGTCCTGAACCTGGGTATGAACGACGAGGTTGCCGAGGGCATGGTCAGGCTGACCGGGGATGAGCGCTTCGTCTATGACGCGTACCGGCGCTTGATTATGATGTTTGGCGATGTGGTGATGGGCGTCGAGCGCGAGCTATTTGACGAGTGCTTCTCGCAGGTTAAGCAGAAGGAGGGTGTCAGGGGGGACACCGAGGTCTCCGTTGAGGGCCTTAAAGAGACCGTTGAACTGGAGAAGCAGGTGTACAAGCAGCACATCGGCAGCGACTTCCCCACCAACCCCCAGGAGCAGCTCTTGGAGGCTGTGCGAGCGGTGTTTGAGTCCTGGAACAATGACCGGGCCATCGCCTACCGGGAACTCAACAAGATCCCCCACACCTGGGGCACTGCGGTCAACGTGCAGACGATGGTCTTCGGCAATATGGGCGAGGACTCCGGCACAGGTGTTGCCTTTACTCGCGACCCGGCCACTGGCGAAAAGCGCATATTCGGTGACTACCTCCCGAACGCGCAGGGCGAGGACGTAGTTGCCGGTATTCGCACCCCGGTGGACATAACCGAGCTGGAGCAGATCAACCCTGGTGCCTACAAGCAGTTCCTGGACATCTGTGAGAAGCTTGAGGCGCACTATCACGATGTGCAGGATGTGGAGTTCACCATCGAGCGCGGGAAGCTGTGGATGCTGCAGACCCGCAACGGAAAGCGCACCGCCGCCGCTGCCGTCAAGATTGCCGTGGATCTGTACGACGAGGGCCTCCTGGATGAGGCAGGAGCGGTGAAGCTGGTGCCACCGGAGCAGCTTGACCAACTCCTGCATCCCCAGTTCGACGCCGCCCAGAAGCCCGAGATAGTGGCTACCGGGGTGGCCGCCTCGCCAGGTGCCGCGGCCGGGCAGGTTGTGTTTACTGCCGAGAAGGCCGTCGAGTTGGCCGAAACGGGCAAGCGCGTGATACTCGTCCGCCACGAGACCTCGCCCGATGACATCCGGGGAATGGCCGCCTCTGAGGGCATCCTCACCCAGTTCGGCGGCAAGACCTCCCACGCCGCTGTGGTTGGCCGCCAGATGGGCAAGCCCTGCGTGGTGGGCTGTGCGGCGATCGAGCTGGACTACGACGAATTGAAGTTCGAGGTTAATGACAACATCGTATGTGAAGGCGACTTCGTCTCCATTGATGGCGCTGCGGGCGAGGTTATGCTCGGCGATGTGGCCCTCGGTGATTCGGAGATTGTGGCCGTCCGCAAGGGCGACCTCGACCCGGCCGACGCGCCGCTGTATCAGTATTATGACCGCATTATGACTTGGGCCGATGAGATCCGCAAGATGGGCGTTCGCACCAACGCCGACACCCCCGAGGACAGCGAACTGGCCCTTGAACTCGGTGCCGAGGGAATTGGCCTCACGCGCACCGAGCATATGTTCTTCGGTGAGGAGCGCATCCGTATCTTCCAACGGATGATCCTGGGTGAAACCACCGAGGAGCGCGAGGCCGCCGCTGCCGAGCTGCTTCCCTTCCAGCGGGAAGACTTCTACGGCATCCTCAAGGCAATGGATGGCAAGCCCGTTATCATCAGGCTGCTTGACCCGCCGCTGCACGAGTTCCTGCCCAAGGACGCCGACGACCAGCAGGTGGTGGGCAATATGGTGGGCAAGAGCCAGGAGGAGATAGCCGACATTGTTGAAGGCCTCCACGAACTCAACCCCATGCTCGGGCATCGTGGCTGCCGTCTGGGCATCACCTTCCCTGAGATCTACAAGATGCAAGTGCGTGCCATCTTCGAAGCCGCCTGCCAACTGAAAAAAGAGGGCCTCAACCCCATCCCCGAGGTGATGATCCCTCTGATTGCTACCGCTGAGGAGCTGCAAATCTGCAAGGACTACACGCTGGAGGTCGCCCGAGGGGTGCTGCAGGAACAGGGTGTTGAGTTAGAGTATATGATCGGCACGATGATCGAGTTGCCACGTGCCTGCCTGGTGGCCGACCAGATTGGCGCAATTACTGACTTCTTCTCATTCGGCACCAACGACTTGACCCAGACGGTCTTCGGCTTTAGCCGCGATGATGTCGAGGGTAAGTTCATACCGGCCTATATCGCCCAGCGCATCTTGCAGGTCAGCCCGTTTGAGTCAATTGACGTAGATGGTGTCGGCGCGCTGGTGCGGATGGGGGTGGAGAAGGGGCGCACTGCCAATCCCAATCTGGAGATCGGCATCTGCGGGGAGCACGGTGGCGAGCCGCACTCGGTGGCGTTCTGCCACAATGCAGGGCTTGACTACGTGAGCTGCGCACCGCTGCGGGTGCCCATTGCCCGTCTGGCTGCCGCCCAGGCACAGATTGACAACCCGCGCTAATGAGTAGGACGGGCTTCCAGCCCGTGCCCAGGCACGAGCAGGATGCTCGTGCTACGAGGGGGCGACGCACCAGGCTGCTCGTTCCTAACAGGAGGCAAAAGACATGACTACAATTGAGCAGGTTGTGGCGCGCGAGATTCTGGATTCCCGGGGCAATCCGACGGTTGAGGTTGAAGTCTTGCTTGCGTGTGGCGTAATTGGCCGCGCTGGCGTGCCCTCGGGAGCCTCGACCGGTGAGCGCGAGGCAGTCGAACTGCGCGACGGGGACAAAGGCCGCTATGGTGGCAAGGGCGTCCTGCAGGCAGTGGCCAATGTCAACGAGACAATTGCCGTGGAGCTTGTCGGTTGGGACGCTACCGAACAGGTCGCCATTGACGCGATGATGTGCGAACTCGATGGCACCGAGAACAAGGGCAAGCTAGGTGCCAATGCCATCCTCGGCTGCTCACTGGCTGTGGCGAAGGCGGCTGCCGAGGCCTGTGGCCTGCCGCTGTATAACTACATCGGCGGCGTCAATGCCACACTGCTGCCCGTGCCGCAGATGAACATCCTCAATGGCGGCAAGCACGCGGCCAACAATGTTGACCTCCAGGAATGGATGGTAATGCCGGTCGGGGCCCCCTCCTTCCGCGAAGCCCTGCGGATGGGCGCCGAGATATACCACTCCCTGGCCAAGGTCCTCGACGCGATGGGACTGAGCGGTGGTGTCGGGGACGAGGGCGGCTATGCCCCCAACCTAGATTCGAACGAAGCCGCCCTGCAAGTCATTATGCAAGCTATCGAAAAAGCCGGCTACAAGGCGGGTAGCGATGTGTTCATCGCGCTCGATCCGGCCGCCAGCGAAGTCTACGACGACGACAAACAGAAGTATGTCCTGGAGGGCGAGGGCAAAGAACTCACCTCCGATGAGATGGTGGCGTTCTACGCCGACCTCTGCGACGGCTATCCGATCATCTCCATCGAGGATGGCCTCGACGAGAACGACTGGGACGCCTGGCCGAAGCTGTGCACCGAGATCGGCGACAAAGTCCAGGTCGTCGGCGATGACCTGACCGTCACCAATGTCAAGTACCTGCAGCGGGCGATTGACGAGGCGGCCATCAACTCAATCCTGATCAAGGTCAACCAGATCGGCACGCTGACCGAGACGCTGCAGGCGATTGACCTGGCCCGCCGCAGCAATATGACCTCTGTAGTGTCGCACCGTAGCGGCGAGACCGATGACAGCACCATCGCCGATATTGTGGTCGCCACCAACGCCGGCCAGATAAAGACCGGCGCGCCCTGTCGGATGGACCGTGTCGCCAAGTACAACCAGCTCTTGCGCATTGAGGAGGAACTCGGCGACACCGCCCGCTACCTCGGCCAGGAGGTCTTCTTCAACCTGCGCTGAGCTACGCTCATAGCAGTTCGTCACTCTCGAGAGAGATGGGAGACCCTGCGCATCACGCCTCACCGGCTCTTCTGTTGGCTGTACGGGAAGTAGTACGGGCTTCGTATCCCATGGAACATGAAGACCATGGGCCGGATGCCAACGCCACAGTTGGTCGCGCTATGACCCGCGAGATTATCCACGTTGATATGGACGCCTTCTTCGCCGCCATCGAACAGCGGGACAACCCCGAGCTGCGTGGCAAGCCCGTAATCGTGGGCGGCGACCCCGATGGGCGCGGCGTGGTGTCGGCAGCCAGTTACGAGGCGCGGCGCTTTGGGATCCGCTCGGCGATGCCCTGCGCCGAGGCCAGGCAGCGCTGTCCTCAGGCCGTCTTCTTGCCCGTGAATATGCGCAAGTACCGGGATGTCTCCCGGCAGGTCATGGCTATCCTGGCCGAGTATACGCCGCTCATCGAGCAGCTCTCCGTTGATGAGGCGTTCATGGACGTGACCGGCTCGCGGCGGCTGTTTGGCAACGCTGAGCAGATTGCCAGGCAGATAAAGCAGCGCATCAGGCAGGAACTGGGCCTGACGGCCTCCGTCGGCGTCGGGCCGAACAAGTTCATCGCCAAACTCGCCTCCGAGCGCCAGAAGCCGGATGGGATGGTGATTGTCGAGCGGCAGCAGGTTCAGGACTTCCTGCGTGACCTACCTATCAAGGACCTGTGGGGCGTAGGAGAGGCGACCGCCCAGCGGCTGGAGCGGTTGGGCGTTAAGATGGTCGGTGAGCTTGCTGGACTGCCACGCGAGCAGTTGCAGGAGCACTTCGGCGAAATGGGCGGGCTGCTACACGACCTGGCCCACGGCAGGGATGACCGGCCCGTTCAGCCGCGGTCGCAGCGCAAGAGCCTCAGCGCCGAGACGACATTCACCAACGATACCGCCGACCGTGCCTTCTTGCGCAGGACGCTGCTGGCGCTGGCCGAGGAAGTTGGCGGACGCCTGCGAGCCGAGGGCCTGCGAGGCCGGACCGTGACGCTGAAGCTGCGCTTCTCTAACTTCAAGACCATAACGCGCCGCAAGACACTGGATGAGCCTATCAATGGTGACCACCAGATATACGAGGCCGTGTCAGCCTTGTTGACCGGTTCGCTATTACGGGGCAGGCTTGTGCGCCTCATCGGCGTGGGGGTGAGCGGCTTTGCAGCCGGCAGCCAACCCTCCTTATTCAGGGACACGGAGGCCGACCAGCCGGCCGTTGACAAGGCTGTTGATGCCATCAGGAAGCGCTTCGGGGAAGACAGCATCGCCAGGGGTACACTCTTGGAGGCCAAAACGCCCCCGGCTGAAGAGAACGATGTCTGACTAGCAGTCCCAGAGCGCCTAGTCGCCCACGCTCTGCACGTAGTCCAGGTTGGCATCTACGGCCTCGTGCAGCTCCTGGGGTCTGACGGCATAGCAGCCAACATGCTGGATGACCAGCGAGGCGGCCAGATTCGCCAGCACGGTAGCCTCAAGGAAGCTGGCGCCTGCGACCAATGCCGCGGCTGCGGTGGCTGTCACGGTATCACCTGCCCCGCTGATATCATAGATCTCGGCGGGCGGGACCGGGATATGTCGTGGCGCCTGGCCGCGCTCAAACAGGCTGATACCTCGCGCGCCCCGGGTAATGAGCACGGCCTGGAGATCGAGGTCGTCCAGCAGCGTCCGACCGCAGTCCTGGAGACTGCCACGGTCGGTGATGCGAATGCCGGTGCCCTCGGCTGCCTCCGTCTCGTTGGGGGCGATGACAGTAGCGCCGTGATACAGGGAGATATTGGGCGGCTTGGGGTCCACTACCACCGGCTTGCCGGCCTGCCGAGCTTGCTTGATGAGCGGACGCACCAGGGCGGCGGTCAGATTCCCCTTGTCATAGTCGGAGAGCACTACTCCGTCAACCTCCGGAAGCGCAGCGACGGCTTTTGCTAGCACCTGGCCGACCTCCAGCTCGGTCAGAGGACTTTGGTCCTCCCAATCTAGCCGTACGACGTGCTGGCCCTGCGCAATCACCCGGGCCTTGTGAACCGTCCGCCGCCCCGGCCAGCGGACCAGGCCGGCTGGGTCAGCGCCTAGCCACTCGGGAAGGTGCGTCAGCCGCTCAGCCTCGTCATCATCACCCACCGCGCCCCCGATGGTGCACTGGATGCCGAGGGCCTGAAGGTTGCGCACGACATTGCCCGCGCCGCCGGGCAAATAGCGCTCCCGGTCCCAATCCACGTGCACCACCGGGACGGGAGCCTCTGGTGAGATGCGCTCGGCATCACCCTCCCAGTAGATATCCAGCATGTAGTCGCCCACCACCAAAAGCTTGTGGCCGGCGATGGCATCAATTATCTGTTTGAAACGCTCTTGCATTTGTCTTCACCTGCAGGGACTGGCGATTAGAGAGGTCGAGTGTGAGGCATCCAACCCCTGCTGCTTGGGTAGGCTTGGCAACCCGTGCGACCTGCTACTGTATTAGCCACTGATTGAGAGAATTCCTGCGTGCAGTCGAAAATACCCAGCACGTTAGTGGGCCGCCGTGCTGCCAGAAGACACGTCGTCATTAGAAGGGTGGGCTTGGCTGTGACCGTTCTCCCACCGTACCTCCTGCATCCTGATTGTGTTGAGCAGCCCGGCGATACCCATGAAAGCCGCCACAGCAAAGCCTAACTCGTACCGTCCGCCTGTTCCAATGATAAGAGAGCCAATAAAGGGAGCGAAAGATGCCGGCACCAACACGGTGTAGAAGAACCCCAGATAGGTGGCGCGCTTGACCTGGGGGGCAACCTCGAGCAGATAGTTGGTCTGCCCCACATTCTGGCCGCTCTGGGTGGCGCCGATGAGCATAAAGATCAAGAACAGGTAAGCGGTGGTCAGATCAGGCACCAGGTTGCCTGCCCAAGCAAATGGGAATGGTGGAATAAACTTACTGAGCAGCACCAGGGGTGGCAGCAGAGCTCCGATGATGCTGGTAATCAGTAGCAGGAGGCGGTTGCCGAGGCGGTCGGAGATATAGCCCCACAGAATGTTAGCGGCGCTGCGGCCCAGGACCATGGCGGCTAGGAACATCCCCGCAGCGGCCTTGACGGCCAGGTCGTTGGCCAATACGTATGGCATCACGAAGGGGAAGGCGAAGCTAGCTGTAATGGCATTGAGAATCCGCAGGCGGATAAGCCGCCGGAAATTGGCATCGCGGCGGTACAGCCGGGGCCCACGCAGGAACTGCAGCCTGAACGGCAGGCGATGATGCTGAACAGTGTGGCGCGGCTCCTTGGCCAGGCACCAGGCCGACAGGCCAAAGGTGGTAATAACGGCGGAAAGCAGAAACAGCGTGGCGTAATTGTCCCACAGCACGTTGCCTTCGGCGGCCAACAACTTCCTGACGTAAAGACCGGCGGTGAATGCCAGCAAATTTCCCAGCAAGGTACGGGTGGCGAAAAACTTGCCGCGCCAGGTGGGCGGGATAGAGTCGGTCACCACGCTCATAAAGGGGATGATGCCGATGCCGCCGGCTGAGGTAAAGATCAGCAGTAGTACGGCGACAAGCACAAAGAGCAAGAGCGCATTGCTGCCGCCGATATAAGCGACTGCCCCCCACAAGGCAAACCTGATGACTATGCGCAGAGCGGCAGAGAGGCGGTAATAGGGCAGACGGCGCTGCAAGGTCTCCATCCGACTGGCCAGCAGCGCCCCCGGCCAGAACCAGCCGGCCGAGATCAACGAGACCAGCACCCCTAGCCAGATAACCGCGTACTTGGGGCCCATCAGGTCAATGACGAAAACAGCCAGCACTGTGTGGGGGTCAACCAGCGACCCGGCAAACTGCACCAGCGAACCGTTGACGATGCCCAGAGCGAAGTTGCGCCGGGAGAGTTTATGATTGTTGGGATGGTTAGGATTCGACATATTCAACAACGACTCATTAGAGCCCGCCAGAGACACCAAAATGCACCCACTGGCGTCGCATCGGCGGCGTCGTAGTCTGCGATGAGCGAAGCGCAAATTGTGGGCGCTTGTTCAATGCATCTGTTTGCTGCTAGCGGTTCCTCAGGGGCTGGACCGCAAAGGCCATCACCTGGCCATTCTCAAGCCCGGCTACTAGGTATCCCTCGGCATAATCCACGCCACCTGTCACTGCCACGGCACAGTCAAGACTGCGTGCAACACTGCCATTCGACTTGCGAATCTGCAACACTTGGCCGTTGCTGGAGCCAATAAACAGAGAGTCTTCGCTAGCCGCCAGCCCGGCAGTGAGGTCTTGGGCCGGCCGCGTTATCCATAACGGCCCCCAGGTGTCGGAGCGGAAGGCATAGACATGACCCTCAGTAGTGCAGAAGTAGACGGCATCTGAGTCGGCCACGGGCTTGTGGCGGATGAGGCCCTCGACGGGTATCTTATGGAGCACCTGGCCGCTGCCGGCCTTGATAACGTAGAGCCTGCGGTCATCGCAGCCGACCAGCACGAGCGGGCCGGTTGCCAGCGCAGGAGCCAGTACCGCCCCCGCCGTCTCTACTGCCCAGACCGCGCACCCTTCAGAATCACTGACGCCGTAGATCTTCCCGCCCACAGTGCCGCAGACTACCACATCCCCGACTACAGCTACTTCCGCCCCGACAGCCGCGCCAACAGGCAACTTCCAGCGGAGCGAGCCGCTGTCGGCATCGAATGAATACAGGTAGCCGTTGTCAGAACCCACAAACAGCCGACCGTCACTGAGGTGTGGCCGCGCGCGCACCACGCCGCCTGTTTCCTGCTCCCAGATGCGTTCCCCGGTCCGGCGGCTCAGGGCCCTCATATAACCATCATCGCTACCGATGTACAGCCGGTACTTATCTAGGGCCGCAGGCCCCAGAGCCTGGGCGTTCGTCCACGCCAGCGGCCATAGCTCCTGGCCGGCGCTGAGGTTGAGCATCCGCAGCGTCCCGTCATCCGAACTGACAGCCACGCCAGTGCCGTCCACCACGAGATGAGGTGTCTTGCCTCTGAACGGGGCATAGACCCACTGCTTGGTGGGGCTTTGGGCCAGGGCTCGGGATCCCAGCCAGATCGCAACAGCGATCAGGGGTATCAGGACAGTGGCAGCGATGCGCAACTGGCTGCGTCTGCGGCGCTTTGCTTGCCACCTGCTGCGGTAGTCAGCCATGGCGGGTCGCTTCCAATGCGTGGCATTATACCACACGCAGGGAATGAGACAAGGTGCTCGTAGGATAGGCATCCTTGCCTGTCTCTGTCGCTTGTCTGGGCTGAGGCCGTTCGGCTTATGATCCTACCACGGCAGGTAACTGACAGACGGTGGAGGTCCGTCAAGGGCGTATAGACCCGATATGGCAATCTGTGGCTTTGGGGTTGTGATCAGCTCGTCAATGTAGACCTGCTGTTCGGGCATTGTGACCACAAGTCGGGTGATCTTGCATGAGCCACTGGCGACTTCGGCTCCCAGGTCGCCGGTTTGCAGGAATCGCCAGCCGTCAAAGTTGTCAGCCATACGGCTTGACCGATCACCGGCCAGGATGAGCCACTTGTTGCCATTCTCACCCTCCACCCCCAGCCTTATTTCAGCCCAGGTACTATTGCCGTACACCCACGTGCCCAATTCCGTCGTTCCCGCAGGGATGGATACTTCTTTGCTGGGCTTGACGCTCAGCGAAACATAGCGAGGTATCAACCCGTGTTTGCCCGGCAATGGGTTCAGAGTGAATGTGAGCGCCCCTTTTGCCTTGCTACGGGGCGGCGTCACTTTTGATAAGCAATGTCGAAGTCGCCCATCACTTTTGGCATGCCTGTCCATTGTCCCGGTGCTTCAAAGACTGTGTCCGGTTCGGTGTCCACCATCCAATCTGAGAGTCTTTCCAGTGCGCTGAGAAGGACACGTTTTGGTAAGTGTTCACCAATGTTTACCCCCGGCTCGACTGCTTCGATTTCGGCTCCCCGCAAATAGAGCGGTAGCTCGCAAGCCTCGAGGACCAGGTCGCGGCCGCGTGGGAAAACATTGAGAGGTCGGTTCAACGCATC
>JALGTI010000016.1 GCA_029821455.1 Candidatus Zipacnadia bacterium
CTGCCACGCAAGAACTGGAGCCGTTCGAAGGGTCGAGTCTGGGTGCCGGCCAGTACAAACAGGTCAGTCTGAGCGCAGTTGCGGTTAACCGCGCTGAAGTCAGCCTCGTCAAGTAGCTCCCAGGGCAACGAATAGTGTGCCAGGGCCGACCAGTCAGCCAGCGGTGGCCTTACAACCTCACCAACTACGCCCTCCTCACCTACCTGCCAGACGCAGGCCCATTCGTCTGTGTAGCAGCCTACGCGGTTGGGCTCCCCCTCGGCTCTTTCAGATGTACCATATCGCGCGCCGGGGCCGGTGAAGTCCATAGGAAAGCGTTGCAGGAGGCGCTGCATCTCATCGGCACGATTCATTGCAACCCCTGGCAGAACCCAGAGATCACGCGGCGCACGATCAACAGGCTGGTGCTCTAAGGTGCGCTTGACACGTTCGCGTGATGTCACAGGTTAAAGCCCCTTCGGATGCGGTCTCTCATATTATAGTCGGGGGCGGCGCAAGTCAATGATCAGATGCCCTGAAATGGTAGGATGAAGGGGGTACGTTGTGCGTTGAGCGCGATAATCCCGGTCATCAGACCATTCGATGTGGTGATTATGGGGCCACTGTGGTATGATTATCCCAGCTTAAGTGCCGCTGAATCGAACTCTTGCGGCAGAGATTTGTCTAAATACACGTGTAAGCCGAGTTTCTTGGCTCTAGGGTGCATTATGTTAGAAGATTTGCAGACAGAATTGGCGCAGCTTGACAAGACCCTCACAGAAGTGGGGGAGCGTCTTTGACCTGGCCACAAAGCGCCAGGAACTAGACGCTTTGGCAGCCGAGACCGAGCAGCCGGGCTTCTGGGATGACGTGGAAGCCGCCCAGAAGCAGATGCAGCGCATCAGCCAGGCCAGGCAAGTGGTGGAGCCCTGGGAAGAGCTGAGAGCGCGGCTGGATGACCTGCAAGTGCTGGCCGAACTGGGCATTGAGGAGGGGGATGACAGTGTGGAGGACGAGATCGCCCGGGGCCTGGCGCAGACTCGGAGCCAACTAGCAGACCTAGAACTGCAGGCGGTGCTGGGTGGTAAGCACGACTCAGCCAACGCGATATTGACCATCACGGCGGGGGCCGGTGGCACCGAATCGTGTGACTGGGCTGAGATGCTGGTGCGGATGTATCGGCAGTGGGCCGAAAGACAGGGCTTCAGGTTTGAGGTGGTCTCGTTCGTGGAAGGGGATGCGGCAGGCTTCCGCAATGTGACGAGCCGAGTAGTGGGGAACTGCGCGTACGGTTACCTGAAGGCTGAGGCAGGTGTGCACCGGCTGGTGCGGATATCGCCGTTCGATTCATCAAAGCGCCGCCATACCAGCTTTGCGTCAGTAGACGTCATCCCTCAGATTGAGGATGATGAGGAAGTCAGCATAGACGAGGACGACCTGCGCATAGATACGTTCCGGTCGAGCGGGGCCGGCGGCCAGCATGTCAACAAGACTGATTCGGCGGTGCGAATTACCCACCTTCCGACAGGGATTGTGGT
Organism: Candidatus Zipacnadia bacterium; assembly: GCA_029821455.1. GTDB lineage: Bacteria > Armatimonadota > Zipacnadia > Zipacnadales > Zipacnadaceae > JALGVG01. The sequence goes on from JALGTI010000016.1 coordinate 1,518, forward strand.
GCAATGCCAGAACGAGCGCAGCCAGCATGCCAACCGTCGCACGGCAATGCAGGTTCTCAGGGCCAGGCTGGCCCAACTAGAGCACGCGGAACGGGCCGAGGAAATAGAGAATCTACGCGGTGAGCGCGGCAAGATTGACTTCGGTAGTCAGATTCGTTCGTACGTGATGATGCCATACACGATGGTCAAAGACCATCGCACCAACTTGGAAACTTCTGACGTAGATGGAGTTCTCGATGGCGGAATAGATGAGTTTATACGTGTCTATCTGCAGACCTTAGCTGGACAGGGTGGTGACGTATCATGAAGACGGTTTTCGGAGTGTCAGCATTGGTGGTAGTTGCTGGGATTGCAGGTACTGTCATCTATGGTGTTAGCAATGCTAGCGCCGACCTGACAACAATCAATGTGAAGGTGCAGGAGACGAGCTTCGGTGACCTGGCTGCCGACGCGCTGTGCGACGCCGCCGACACCACCATCAGCCTGATTGGGGCCAAAAACTTCAAGCCCGGGACCATCCAGGGGGAGGTAACCCAGGCGAAGGTGCGGAGTCTGCTGTCAGTTCCTGATGAAACGTGGGTGGTCTCACGGCTGACAGGCATTCAGATCAAGGATGCTCTGGAACGGAGTCTGGGGATGCTGCCGAGAGAGAATATCGCGTTCCTGCAGGTCTCAGGGCTGACGGTGCTGTACAATCCCGGCGTACCGCGTAACCGACGGGTGATCTCGATCAAGACGGCGGATGGCCCGCTGGAGGAGCAGGAGAGCTATGATGTGGCGATGCCCCTGTCCCTGGCCAAGGGCGGGTCGGGCTACTTCAAGATCTTCAACGAGAAGCACATCAAACGCCGCAGCAGCCAGGGCCTCGCAGCGGCGATAATGGCGTTCGTCAACGCTCAGGAAGAGCTGGAATACACTGGCCAGGGGCGTATTAGCCCCAACAAAGGGTAGAGCTGGCCTCGTGCGAAGGGAGGTGGCATCGGCGTCCCGCCGATGAACTCGTCTTTCACTCCACCCACGAGGGAGACGCTCGTGCCACATTGAAATAGGTTATGCGGGTCGGCCACTCTGGTCGGCCCGCTTGCTTTTGGTGTATAATCTATCGCGATCAAGACAAGCGCTGAGATGGACGTAGATCTGAGGGTTCGATGAAAGCGGCGGTCGAAAAGCTAGTTCAGAGGGTCTCTGGATACTGGCCTGGCGTTGATAAGCAACAGTTGATTGACGCCTACGACCTGGCAGCTCGTGCCCACGCCGGTCAAAAGCGGCTCACCGGCGATCCGTACATCGTCCATCCCTACGAGGTAAGTTTGATTCTAAGCAGCCTGGAGTCGGACCCGTCCAGCATCGTGGGCGGCCTCTTGCATGACGTGGTGGAGGATAGCGAGGTACAGATCGAACAGATCGAAGATCAGTTCGGGCCTGTCATCAGCCACCTGGTGGCCGGGGTGACCAAGCTGTCGAAGCTGGATTTCTACAGCCGTCAGGAAGAGCAGGCCCGCAACCTGCGCAAGATGTTCCTGGCGATGGCCGACGACATTCGTGTCCTGCTCATTAAGCTCAGTGACCGCCTGCACAATATGCGGACTCTTGACCCGCTGCCGCCAGAGCGCCGCGAGGCAAATGCGCTGGAGACGCTGCATATCTTCGCGCCGTTGGCCCACCGGCTGGGGGTATGGCGCATAAAGTGGGAACTGGAGGATCTGGCGCTGAAACACCTGGAGCCTGAGGCGTATGCTGAGATCGTGGCAAAGCTGGGGCAGACTCGGGCGCAGCGGGAACAACAGCTAGAGGTGGCCCACGAGATGCTGGCCGACCGCATCAGGGAGGCGGGCATCAACGCCAAAGTTCAAGGCCGCGCGAAGCACATCTACAGCATCCGTCAGAAGATGCTGAGACAGGACCTGTCGTTCAGTGACCTGGGTGACCTGATAGCACTGCGAGTAATAGCCGAGGAGGTCAGTGACTGTTACGCAGCGCTGGGGATAGTTCATAGTTTATGGATGCCGATTTCTGGGTTCTTCAGCGACTATATTGCCAAACCTAAGTCCAATGAGTATCAGTCATTGCACACCAAGGTCATTGGCCCGCATCAGCAGCCGCTGGAGGTGCAGATACGCACCAGGGAGATGCATCGAAAGGCTGAGTACGGAGTGGCGGCCCACTGGCGGTACAAGGAGGGCGACAGCGACCCACAGCTCGACCAGCAAGTAGCGTGGCTACGGCAACTGCTGGAGCTAGAGACAGACCTGTCCGAGAGCCACGAGTTCCTGGAACTGCTGCAACTCGATCTGTTTCGGGACCAGGTGTTCGTGTTTACGCCCCAAGGGGACGTTATTGAACTGCCGCGCGGGGCCGGGCCGATTGATTTTGCTTATCGCATCCACACAGAAGTGGGACATCACTGCGTCGGGGCGCGAGTCAATGGCCAGCAGGTTGCCCTTGAGTACCAGTTTGAGAACGGAGATATTGCCGAGATCATAACCTCGCCGTCCGCCAAGCCGAGCCGCGATTGGATGCCCATCATCCAGAGCAGCCACGCCAAAGCCAAGGTTCGCAAGTTCCTACGGGAACAGACCCGGGATGAGAATATTGAGCAGGGACGTCAGGAGCTAGAGGCGGCCATCAACCGACTTCCAGTGACACAACGCGAGAGGCTGGATCGGGAGAAGTTGGCCGAGGTGGCCCGGCATCTGAACTACGCTGATGTGGATAGCCTGCTGGCAGCCATAGGTTACGGCGATGTTGATCCGCACACAGTTATTGACCACATCACGGTGCCCGAGCGGCCTCAGACCCTGGTGGAGGAGGCCCAACTGCTGCTGCCGGAGACGCCGGTCGAGGCACAAAAGCGCGTCACATCGCCCGTTACAGCCAAGGGCGTTGCGGGGGTGAGCTCGCACCTATCAAAGTGCTGCAACCCGCTGCCGGGCGACGAAATCGTCGGTTATGTCACCCGAGGCAGTGGATTGGCGATTCACCGCAGCGATTGCAAGAATCTGCAGTACCGCGCCGCGAAGGAGCCGGAGCGGATTGTACCTCTCACCTGGTCCGATGATGCCGCGGATGTTTTCCGGACTGATATTGAGGTCGTCGCTGTTGACAGGGTGGGCTTGCTGTCGCATATCACCGCAGTCATCAGTGAGGCAAATGTTAACATCGCCGCCGCACATGTGGATGCCCAGGATCACCAGTTGGCCCGCCTGCATCTGACCCTCGACATCAAGCGCCGCGAGGACATCACACACCTGATGGCGCGTATTGAACAACTCATAGATGTCGTCAGCGTCCGCGAGGTACCTGTCTCGACACAGGTGGCATCGGCGTCTCGCCGATGAGTCTTGTCTCCCACCGCACCCACGAGCGAAACGCTCGTGCCACGGAAGGCCACGCTAACAGCGCTAAATAAACAAGATTGCTGCTCAATGTAGCTGAAATCTAGGTCTATGAAGGATCAGCGACCGATAGCAACAGTGGAGGCACGCTGGCGGCAACCGGTGCTGGTTGTGGGCGTGCTGGTGGTGCTGTTTGTGCTCCTGGAGATCGTCTTCCAGAGAGAACTGGCCGACCGATGGATATGGATCAACCTGGCAGACGTGGTCATCTTCGGGTACTGCCTGTATCTGGCTGTGCGCGTGAGGCGGCATACTACGCGACTCGGCCAGCCTAGTCCAGTGTCGAGGGTTGAGTCCGCAACGCTGGTCGGACTGCTGGTTGTTGGGCTACTGACGCTTCCAGCCAGTCTGGTGTGGCTAGAAGCCTTAATGGGCCGGTTTTCCATCAGCATCTTGTCCAAGTTCCTGCTCATCTATCTCCTGGCGCGGGTGTTTGGGAAGCTTGAGACAGCATATCGGGTGACGTTGGGGTACCGAACCGTTCCGTTGAACCCCACCGCCACCATCGTGCTGAGCTTCCTGATCGCCATAGTGATCGGCACCGTTCTGCTGAGCCTGCCGGAAGCGGCGGCTGCGGGCCGCTACCTCGCGCCCATAGATGCTCTCTTCACCGCCACCTCCGCCACCTGTGTGACCGGGCTTATCGTCAAGGACACGCCCACTGACTTTTCGCCGTTCGGTAAGCTCGTGATAATCCTCCTAATCCAGGCCGGCGGGCTGGGGATTATGACCCTCTCGGGTCTGTTCGGGGCGTTGCTGGGCCGCCGCTTCTCGATCAGTGACCGGCTCATTCTGGGTGAGACAGTGCTCAGCCACGCACCGCGTCAGCCGGGCCGCACCATCGGCGGCATTGTCATGTTCGCCCTTGTGATGGAGGCAATCGGTGCTATGGTGCTGGTCTTGCGGTGGCTAGCGCTGGGCGAGCCGGGGGGCCGGGCGCTGGGGCTAGCAGTATTCCACTCCATCTCAGCATTCTGTAACGCTGGCTTCTCGCTGTTCTCCGATAGCTTGACGCGGTACGTCGGAGATCCAATCATCAACCTTACGATACTGGCTCTGATTGTGATTGGGGGCCTGGGCTTTCCGGTGGTTCTAGAAGCATATCAGTGGCTGCGGGCCCGTGGCCGGCAGCGACGCCAGCAGATGTCGCTACATACGAAGCTGGTCTTGACTACCTCGGCCCTTCTGATAGGAGCCGGCTTTGTGCTGTTCGTGAACCTGGAGGCCGGTGGGGTGTTGGCTGATCAGCCGACGGCGGCGGCACTGTGGGCCTCGGGCTTTCAGGCAATAACACCCAGGACGGCCGGCTTTAGCACCGTAGCGATCGGAGATGTGCGCGATGCCACCCTCCTGGTACTGGTGGGCTTAATGTTCATCGGCGCCAGCCCTGGCTCGACCGGCGGCGGAATCAAGACATCGAGCTTTGCGGTGCTCGTGCTGTTGGTTCGCTCGATGGCGCGCGGCGAGTCGCAGGCACGGGTCTGGGGACGGGCGATCCCGGAGGCTGTGCGGCACCGGGCGTTTGCCGTATTCACCCTGATGCTGTCAGCCGTAATAATGACAACCTTTTTGCTGACTCTGACCGAGCGGCGAGACTTTGTCGAGCTGCTTTTCGAAGCGGTTTCGGCCCTATGCACCGTCGGCCTCAGTACCGGGGTAACCGCAAGCCTGAGTAAGCTGGGACGGCTGCTTGTTACCATAGCGATGTTCGTGGGGCGGTTGGGGCCACTCACGTTGGCAATGGCGATCCGCACGCGGGTCCGAGCGGCCACATACAGATATCCTGATGAGGACATTATGGTCGGCTGAGGGAGCGATAATTATGCCTAACCAGCAATTCGCCGTGATAGGCCTGGGACGGTTTGGGGCACAGGTGGCCCGGGGCCTGTATGGGGGAGGCGCGGAGGTTGTGGGCATTGACGAGGCCCCTGAGCGAGTTGACGAGATCAAGAGCGATGTTACCTCGGCCATCTGTGCCGATGCCACAAATCCTGATGTACTAGCCGGCCTGGGTGTGCACGAGTTAGATGCGGTGGTAGTAGCGATGGGCAGAGACGTGGAGGCAAGCATCCTGATAACAGCTCAGCTCAAGCGAATCGGTGCAAGGGACATCGTGGCGCGGGCCTCCAGCGAATTGCATGCCCAGATCCTCTCGATGGTGGGCGCTGACCGGGTTATCTATCCAGAACACGACGCCGGGTCAAGGGTCGTGCGCCTGCTGACCTCGCCTCATATGGTTGAGTTCATTGCCCTGGAGGGGCCATTGGACTTCGCGGTTATCTCCATCCCGGATAGCTTTGCCAGGCAAAGCCTGCGGGACCTGCAGTTGCCCACGCGCTACGGCATTACCGTGGTCGGCATTCGCTCTGTGGACGGTGAACTGCGGCTGCCGGAGCCGGACTACCCATTTGCCGAAGGGGACCGCATCTTTGTTGTGGGTAAGGCTGAGGATATGCAGCGCCTGGATCGGCTTGGATAAGCCCCGGCGGGCTGCTGGGCCTCGCGGCGAAAAAAACACTCTCCGACAGTGGCAACTTTTTCCAGAACCGGTACTCTAATACGCAATTGCCGACGCTAGGCGCTGATGTGTTATGGTGCCTGCTAGTCGGGGATTACTATCGTAAGGAGATTGCCTCGTGGAAGTCCCCCTCTTGGATCTGAAGTCAGAATACCTGGAACTGCGAGATGAAGTGTTGGCCTCAATTGACGAGGCGATCAGCTCGATGCAACTGTTCCTGGGCCCCAATGTCCACGCGCTAGAGCAGGAGTTCGCCGAGCTGTGCGGAGTCAAACACGCGGTCGGCGTCGGCAGTGGCACTGAGGCTGTCCACTTCTGCCTGCGGGCCCTGGGCATCGGCGAGGGCGATGAGGTCATCACCCCTGCCTGGACTTTCATCGCCACAATTGAGGCAATTGTACACGCCGGCGCAACCCCGGTGGTTGTAGACATTGCCCCGGCAGCTTACTGTATTGATCCTGACGCGACGCGGGCAGCGATAACCGATGCGACGGCAGCCGTGATGCCAGTTCACATCTACGGCCATCCGGCGGATATGGATGCGGTGGGAGAGCTATGCGCTGAGTATGACCTCAAGCTGATAGAGGACGCTGCCCAGGCTCACGGGGCCGCCTACAAGGGGCAGATGTGCGGCTCTATCGGGGACTGCGCAGTCTTCAGCTTCTACTTGTCCAAGAACCTGGGCGCATATGGCGAGGGCGGGATGGTCACCACCAACAGCGACGCCATCGCCGATGAGGTGCGCCTGCTGCGCAATCACGGCCACGTCAGCAAGTTCGAGCACAAGATAATCGGCTACAACAGCCGGCTAGATGAGATACAGGCGGCAATCCTGCGGGTTAAGCTCAAGCGCCTGGAGGCCGGCAACCAGCGGCGCAGGGAGATCGCAGCACGATACAACGAATTGCTGGCCGAGGCGCCGGTTACCACGCCCACCGAGGCTGATGGGTGCATCCCTTGCTACCATCTGTACACGCTTCGCGCACCGCGCCGTGATGAGCTTGCCGCGCATCTACACAAGCGCGGCATCGGATACCAGATGCACTATCGCGCTCCTGTCCACCTGCAACCGGCCTGCAAGCCCCTGGGCCTCGACCGGGCCATTCTACCCGAGACCGTGAAGGCAGCCGACGAGGTTATCCAACTCCCCATCTACCCCGGCCTGACCGATGAGCAAGTTGCATACGTGGCCCAGACTGTCTGTGAGTTCTATGGGGGCCAGTGAAAGTCAGCGGCAGCATTCTCTGTAAATGCCTAGTCTGACAGGTTTCGGACAGTTGCCAACAGACGGTTCCCAACTTCTCTGGTTTGTGCTATAATTGCTATGGTGCGTCAGTGGCGCGCCGCTGAAAACTGAAGATCCTGCTGGATCGCCGCTAATCGCAATCGCTTCACCCCCATTGGATGAAGTCGTGATTCGTAGTACGGAGGGTGAGAATCGTGGCCAAAGCAGCCAGGCAGCAGGAGGATAGGCTCCTCCGCGACATCGCAGCGGTGGCCCTTGCAACTGTTGGAGCGCTGGTGCTTGCCAGCCTCGTATATGGGCGCGAAGGCCACGGCTACCTTCCCCATGTTCTCAACAACGCTCTCTTTCTGGCCGTTGGGCTGGGGGCCTATGCTGTGCCGCTGGCAGCGTGGCTGCTGGCGGGCATCTATGGCCTCGATCGCCGTCCGCTGGCCGCGCCACGAGTCGTGGCGGGCCTCGGCCTGCTGTTCCTGGTTCTGGTTATCCTCTGTCACCTGGGCACCCCCCAGGATGAGTTGTTCTTCGATCCGGTATCCCTGCGCGGCGGCGGCGGTTATGTCGGCGCGGCCTTTGCCTGGCTGTTGCTCAAGGCGCTTGGAGTTGGTGGAGCCTTGATTATAGTGGTGGGTCTGACAGGAGCCGCTATCCTGCTAATTAGTCAGGCCACCGCACGGCAGTTGGTGCGTGGCAGTGTGGGTCTGGTGGCAAAGGGCGCGACCGGGGCGCGAAGATATGCGCGAGTGTACCTGCCGGCCAGACCAAAACGCAAGCGGCAGGCGCCTTCAACCAGGTCAAAGAGTAAGAGCCGCCGCGTGCGGCCCTCAGGGCGCAAGCGGGTGGACCTGGAGGATGACGATGAGGCAAGACTGATTGAGGTGCCGCCGGATGACTCCACGGAATCCGCCAAGAGAAGGCGGACAACTGGCAGCAGCCGGAGCAAGTCCCGGGCCAGGACGGAGTTGGATTCTGAGTCTCAGCTTCCATTGATCAAGCGCCAGGAGAGCTTTGTCCTGCCCTCGCTCGATTTGCTGACCGCTATCCCCGAGGAGAAAGAGACCTCTGAGATGCGTAAGCAGGACAACCAGCGCATCGTCAAGCTGGAGGACACTCTGGCCAGCTTCGGCATCCAGGCGCGCGTGGTGCACTACGAGCGCGGGCCGGTGCTGACACGCTATGAGGTGGCGCCTGAGCGTGGGATCAAGGTGTCGCAGGTTGTCAGGTTGGCAGACGACCTGGCAATGAGTCTGGCGGCCATTGATGTGCGGGTGGAGGCGCCCATCCCCGGCAAGTCAGCTATCGGCATCGAGGTACCCAACGAGCGGCGTGGGATGGTAAGTCTGCGAGGACTGCTGGAGACCGACGAGTTCCAGAACTGTGCGTATGAGTTGCCTATCGCCCTGGGGCGGGACATCTCCGGCAAGCCAATAGTCGTGGACCTGGTCACAATGCCCCATATGCTGGTGGGTGGTGCGACTGGCTCAGGCAAAAGCGTATGCCTGCACTCGGCGGTAATCAGCCTGCTGATATGCCGCACGCCCGACCAGGTACGCTTTATGATCATTGACCCCAAACGGGTTGAGATGGCCGTCTATGACGGGATGCCCCACCTGATGGCGCCCGTGGTTCACAGCGTCAAGCAGGCGGCCGATGCGCTGCGCAAGGTGATTCGGGAGATGGAGAAGCGTTATACCCAGTTCGCCCTCAAGGGCGTAGTCAACGTATCCGAATACAACGACCTGGCCCGGATGCCCAAGCAGTCGGTCCTCGACGAATTCGAGCCACTACCGCGATTTGTCATCATTATTGACGAACTGGCCGACCTGATGATGCAGGCGCGGGCGGAGTTCGAATTCTCAATCTGCCGCATCGCCCAACTCGCCCGAGCCACCGGCATTCACCTGCTGCTGGCGACTCAGCGCCCTTCCGTCAAGGTCATCACCGGCAATATCAAGGCCAATATACCCAGCCGTGTGGCGCTGGCGGTCGCCTCCCAGCACGACTCACGCACTATCCTCGATGGTCAGGGCGCCGAACGCCTCATCGGCCAGGGCGATATGCTCTATGCACCCCTCGAAGCGCCCAAACCGATCCGGATGCAGGGCAGCTTCGTCTCGCGTGAGGAGATTGAGAAGGTGGTCGCTTTTCTGCGCAAACAGGGCGAGCCGGAGTTCCAGATCATCCCCGAAGTACCCGAAGATGACAGGGACGCCGGCGGCGACCTGGATGTGGATGACGAACTGTACGCAGCCGCTGTCCAGTACATAGTCGAGCAGGGGGAGGCGTCGGTCTCGATGGTGCAGCGGCGCTTCAAGGTGGGATATGCCCGCGCGGGCCGGCTCATTGATATGATGGAGCAACGCGGCGTGGTCGGCCCTCATGAGGGCAGCAAGCCCCGCCAGGTGCTCGTCGGACGTGGCATGCTGGATGCCGTCCTGCAAGGTAGACAGGAGGCCGAGGATTATGGGGATGAGGTGGCAACGGCTGAGCGCCTCCCAAGACAACCTGCTGCCCTGGCCGGTGAACGACTGGAAGATGAACCGGCGGACGCGGCATCCGAACAGGCGGAGCGCTGGGCCGAAGAGGACGAGTATCCGTTCTACGAAGAACTGGAGGATGACCAGTAGCATCTTTGCGTCAACATCGCAGACTATGGCATCCAAACCCGGGCAACTGAGAATCCCAATCGGTGCGGCCGGTGTGCCCGAGCGACCAGGCGAGCCGGAGGGCAAACACCATCCCCGCAATGACCTCAACGACCTGACTGGCCGCGAGTGGGTAAAGTTCACCAAGTCCTGGTTCATTTGCGACTCGAAGCGCTATCGCCGCAATCGAGAGACTGAACTACACCCGGCCCGATATCCTGAGGAACTCGTCGCTGACTTCCTGCGCTTCTTCACCAAACGGGGGCAATGGGTGCTGGACCCGTTCAGCGGTAGCGGGGCGACGCTGGTGGCCTGCGTCGAGGAGGGGCGCCGAGGGGTAGGCATTGAGCTGTCCGAGCAATACGCCAGCATCACCCACCAGCGTCTGCAAGCGTTAGGGGCCGATGGCCAATGTGGGGTCCTGTGTGCGGATGCACGCGCGGTCGCATCGCCAGAACACTGGATTAGCCTGGAGGGCCTTGCAGTGGATGCGGCAGGCCTGCCGCAATTTGACTTCATTATCACCTCCCCGCCCTACTGGAATATGCTGGGCAAGAGTCGCGGCGGCGTCGAATCGACCCAGAAGCGCCGCGTCAAACAAGGCCTTGACCCAGTCTATTCAGATAGCGAAGCTGACCTGGGCAACATCGAGGATTATGAGGAGTTTATCGAGACGCTGGGCCACGTGTTTGATGGCTGTGCAAAGCTGCTGCGGCCCGGCAAGTATATGGTGGTAGTTGCCCAGAATCAGCGGGTCGCTGATGGCTATGTGGTGCCTCTGGCCTGGGACCTGCAAAGGCGCATCTCGCGGACGCTCAGCTTCCAGGGCGAACGTATCTGGTGCCAGAACAGCAAGCAACTCGGCATCTGGGGCTATCCCCGCACCTTCGTGCCTAACTACCACCACCACTACTGCCTGATATTCCGGAAGTAAACAGCGAAGGGAATCCCAGGGCATGGCGATCCTGTAGGGGCGCGATTCATCGCGTCCCATATCTCGTGACGCATGTAGGTGGATGGCTGAGGGCGTGATAAATCACGCCCCTACAACGGTGGTACTCTGCTGATCGAGGCATGTCGCGTATATCGGGGGAAAACACACAGCCGAACTGAAACCTATCGTCGGCTTGGTGAGCCTGGGCTGTCCCAATAACGAGGTGGATGCCGAGGTAATGCTTGGTCTCCTGGAGGCCGAAGGCTACAGGATTGTTGAGGATGTCGCGCCGGCCAAGGAAGAGGCTATTGATGCCCTACTGGACATGGCCGAACTCAAGCAGCAGGGCACCCTCGCAATGCACTCTCGACGGTAGCACCTCCACAGCTTTGCAGCTAGCTTATTCTGTCTCCTCGTTCCGCCACACTTCCAGCAGCCCAGCCTCCTCAAACGTACTCAGGGCCCACAGCGCGTCCTTGACCTCGTAGCCTGTCGGCCCGTCCTTCTCCACACGCCAGCGGAACAGCCGCCACATCCACTGCAGTATCAGCGGGTCCTTGGTCTGCGCGTACGCAAAGGCCATCGGCCGGAAGTTCAGAATGCCAGAAGAGTGGCATCCTCCCCGACTGATGGGCGCTTCCTTGTAGTACACGAGGCCCTCCTTTGTGACCATCGTTCGCGCCAGGAACTGGCAGCCATTGATGCACATCCGCTTCGCCTTCTCGTCGCCCAGCAGCTCCCACACGCGCATCAGGCCGTTGAGGATGCCGGCAGTCATAAAGGGCGTCGAGCCCCGGTTGAACGAGCCGATGACATTGCGCCAGCGACCCTCCTCGTCCTGCCAGTTCTCGAAAATCTGCACCATTCTGCGTATCGGTTCCTCCAGTGCTTCATCGTGGATCGCCTCATATAACTCAGCCATCCCGTTCAGCGCCCAGCCGGAGGTGCGCGCACAGTAGTGCCATTCCGTACGCGGGTCAGCCCAGTTGTCGCGTATCTCCGGTGTGATATCGTACTCCTGAGTTGGGGTGCGGGCACAATAGCGGCCTGTCATCTCTGCCACTTCCCTTGCTCTACGGTAGCCTGTCAGGTAGTAGTAGTCCAGGATGCCGCCGAACCAGGTGTGGCTGGTGTTGGGGTGTGACAGCTCCTTGCGGTCAGTGTCAGCATAGTGATGGAACTGAGACCACTGCATGTGTGGCGCGCCGATGCGCTCCGGGTGTTCAGTTGAGTAGTGGATCGTGTCCACATCCATCAGATGGAAGGCCATGGCCTCAGCTCTCCAGAAGGTGGGCTGATTCCCCCGCCGCATATACTGGCGGATCACCGCGCGGGTCTGATCGTAGGAGACGTTATCCGTGGTATACGTGACTTGCTTCCCATCCTCTGTATGCACCCGGCCAGTGTCACCAAAGTTCATCATCCCCACCAGATCGTTGCCCGTCATCCCGCCCGCGCTCACCCCTTCTCGCAGCCTCTCCTCCAGCCGCCAGTATTCGGGGTAGTACCGCGGGAAGCTGCCCAGTGCCTTGCTATCGGCGTAGGCACGTGAGTCAATCTCCAGCAGCAGTGGGTGCTGCCACGCAGCGGCCCAACTTGCCGCATCATAAATGTCTTGAGCTGGCGGTCCGAAGCGCAGGAAGATCTCGTGGGTCTTGGCCATCCCCTGCGGAACCTGCAGCGCGCCCTCGTACTCGCCGTCGTGCTTGAGGTCCAGCTCCGTGTAGCGCCGGGGGGCCTCCTCCGGTGGTGCCCACTGGCTTGCATCAGGATACAGATGTATCTCGATACGCGAGCCATCCGTGGCATAGAGCTTGGGGTAATTCTGGGACGGATTGCGTAACTTAAGCTGGATGCCCTTGTTCTGGTCGCCGGCATAGACCCAGCCGTGGCTCTTGGTGCGCCTGTCAATGCGCCCCTCAGGCACGCCAAAGATCGAATACTGCCCGAAGTCGTATTCCCACAGCTTTACCTCTCCGCCAACATGGCCGAAGTCTTCACCTGGGTGGATGGTCGTCTGTGGCGAACCCAGCATCACTCGCGGCGTGCCCTCAATGGCGATGGGCAGACCGAACTTCATCTCTTTCATCTGGAAAAACAGTGGCTCGTCCTGGTCGTGGACGAAAGTGTGATACATCTTCACAAACGGCTGGTTGGCGAAGAAATAGAGCCTGACCAGCCAGCTCAGTGGCCTGCTCCCGTCGTCTGCGATAAACCCGCCCTGGGCCTTGACGACCAGTCTCAGCGCATTCTGCTCCTCGACCGCCAGGCTTTCAACCTGCCCCGTATACAGCTTCCCGCTCTCATCGGTCACAGTCATCTGCCACTGGCCGTCGTCAACCAGGCAGCCGTTGGCCTGCGCGATGAGCGCCGGGCCGCTGTTGTTCAGCGTTATCGCTAACTCTCCTGTTGAGGTTTTTACCTGTAGTCCGGCATCGCTTTCCCTAATCTCAAAGCCATAGCCTCCATCGTAGGCTAGACCCCTGCGGGTAACGTCCTCGCCATACTCAATCTGGAGCGCCACGACTTGCTTGGGGGTCACGTCCAGTTGGGTATCCAACAGCAGCCATTTGATCGAGTGGTCCGGCCACTCGGCGAGGACGGTGGTCTGCAGCGGCAGTTCGTTGCCGTCCGCGTCTGTCAGGCATACATTGCTGGGGTCTGTCAATGCTCCCTGGGGAAACGGACAGCCATGGGTCAGGGGGTAGTCTTCGCGTGCTACACCGACTGCCTCTTCGACTTGAGCCTGGATAATCTGGGACACCGGGTATCCCTCCCATTGGACGGTTGCGGGGCCACAAGGCGCCCGGCCTGTCTGGATAACGGCAGCGCTATTCGCGGCCTGTTGTTTAAGACCTCCTGTGGCAAGAGATCTAATTGGACAGGCAGGGATAGCCCCCAAAAACAGCGAGGACACGCTTGCGTATCCTAGCCATTGTAGGTCGAGGTAATCTCTACACGTTTATAGCATGCGCCGGTGTTTCATCACCTCATAGACACGCTGCGTCGCGATTGTCACAGCCGCCTCTACGAGGCTCATGTTCTCCGTCCTCGCCTTCTCAATAGTCAGATTGAAGTTGTCTCCGATCTTCTTACAGCACGTGTCAAGTACTTCCTGCTTAGCTGGCTTTATCGCTGACAGGGAGCTTGAGTATTCCAACATCGAGGCGATTACCCCACCAGCATTGGCCAGAATATCAGGGACAACGGGTATCTTTCGCTCTTGCAAGGTCTCCATTCCCCCGACAGTGGTAGGCATATTGGCTGCTTCAACGATGCAGTCAGCCCCAATATCGGCAGCATTATCACTGGTGATAACAGCACCGGACGCGGCCGGAATGAGTACATCAACATCCAGGCTAAACAGTGCCTCATTGGCCAATGGCTGGCCACCGGCAAAGCCGCCCACGGTGGCATTCTCGGCAAAGTGCTCCAGCAGTGCCTCAATATCCAGACCCTCCGCATTATAGACGCCACCATACAGGTCAGTGATGCCCACAACCCTGACGCCATTACCAACCAATGACTGGGCCAACGGACGGGCTACGTTCCCAAAGCCCTGAATCGCTACGCTGGCCCCCTCCGTATCCTTGCCCAGTATTTCACGCAGAGCGCGACACGCAGTGTAGGCAACCCCGACGCCAGTGCTTTCCTTGCGCCCCGGCAACCAGCCGTGCACGCCTTCTGGTTTGCCGGTTACGGAGGCGGGGTCGAGGGTCTCGTTGTAGATGAAGGCCATCTCATCCGGTCCGCTCCCCATATCTGGTGCCGGAATATAGATGTGTTCAGAAAACATATCCCGGAAGTTCTGCGAATAGTATTCCACCGCATCCAGGGTAATGATTTTCTCGAATTCCAGATCCCGGGGCGTGCGGCCAAACAGCTCATACATCGCCGGTATATCCACCCGGATGCCGGTTTTGCCACCGCCGAACTCCACATTACAGACGGCGCACTTCAGCGTCATTAGCCGTGCCAGTTCGGTCGTTTCCCAGATGGTGATATCAGCGGCCAGGCGGATACCACCTTTAAACGGCCCCCGGGCGGAATTGTGCAAACACAGGCAGCCCCAGAAGTTCACCACCTGCCCCAGAATCTTGCACGGTATGCGGAAAACAATAAGCTGCTGGGGTGAGATCAGTTCATTGATCGCATCCTTATCCAGGCCCATCTGTGTCCCGGCACGTTCCATCAACAAGGCTGAGCGTGTCAGGGGCCGTTGGGTCTGGAGCAGGATTTCCATCTCGCTGTCGAAATCAAGACGCGGGTGCACTTCTGCCTGCATATCAGACATCAGGGATAACTCCTTCGGATTAGTCTTAGAGCGTCACAGTGTTAGTGATCTATTCGCGGTGGGGGTTATTGCTTCCTTCATCGCAATTAGACAGGAAATCGAGTACGCGGCGTGGAATATGATGATCTGCAATTAACATTCGGGGGAATCTAGACTATGAGGCACACCAGCGAGGGCTTCACACTGATTGAGTTGCTGGTGGTCATCGCTCTCCTGGCGATATTGGCCGCGCTGCTGTTTCCTGTGTTTAACCGCGCGAGGGCCGCAGGCCGTAAGGTAAGCTGCGTCAGCAACATCCGCCAGCTCAGCCAGGCGCTGAAGATGTATAGTGAAGATCACGACCGCCGGTTAGTCCCGGCGCGGACCCGGGCGCCAGGAACTGGCACGTTGGGCATCACCTGGTGCCTGATCCTTCAGCCATATATGCAGAATGAACAGATTCTGATCTGCCCTGAGGACCCCAGCCCGCAGGTGGCCCAGCGCAGCACCGACCTGCCCCACAGCTATGGCATCAACTACCTCCTGACCTTTAACACCGGCTGGGGCGCTTACCCGATGACGGTCTCGATGTCCAGCGTAGAGCGCATCAGTGACTTGATAGTCTTTTTCGACCTCAAGAGCGAGGCGCAGGCGATGGGGGCCTCGTACGTTGCGCATCGCCTCAGCCGTGTGGCCCCTCGCCATAATGGGCAGGCAGTTTTCTCATTCCTGGATGGCCATACCAAGTCGCTGCCGGTCCAGGCGGTGGATTCGGCGCGCTATTGGAACCCTTTCAGCACCTAGAAGCGTTTAGCATACGGTGCAAACCCAAACTGGTGGCGACCGAATGTGGTTGGCCGGGGGTCTGGCACGGCTCTAGACCACACATCGCGAAATGGGTGCTCAGGGATATGAGACTCAAGAAGTCCGAACTTGTTGCAGGAGTAGTAGTCGGCATCATCATTGTAGTCCTGGCCTACTATGGGGCATATATCCCGATCCGCAACACGCCCCTCAAGATCTGCCAGAGCCGTCTCAAGGAGCTCTCTACCGGCCTGCAGATATATGCCTCCAGCTACGGCGCGTTGCCTCCGGCCCGGGCATGGCGGGACCTGCTGAGCGACAAACGCGTCAGGAGCATGGACGCCTTTGTCTGCCCGGAGGTGCACCTCAGTCCCGCGCAGTACCAGCAGTTCGAGCAGCGCAAGGCGGCTGGCATCGAGTTCAGCGTGCCTCATATCCCGGATGGCTACGCAATCTTCAGGCCGATAACAGGCATTGCAGGCAGCCGGATAGCGGACCCAGCGCACACGCCCTTACTCTACGACTCTAATCTGTTCCTCCCCAATGCCAGCGACAACCTGGAAAGCCTCGACTTCCGACATTACGGCAGACGCGCCAACGTGGTATTTACCGACGCGCACATGGAAGCCCTCCCAGAGGCTCCCCAAGTCCCGGCCAACATCTTGAGGGCGCCTGGCGAACCGCCGGCCACTGCGCCCGTACACCACGAACACGAGCACTAGGCCCCACATTCTTAGCATCACCAGGCAGGAATGAAGCCGCAGACAATGAATATAGCTCTCACAGGGGCCTGTTCCGCGAGGTTGTTGCTGCCCATTGCCAGTTGTCAACTTCGAGCTAGGCAACGAAAGGAGCAATGCTGATGCGAAACCTGATATTCAGTGGTGGCGTATCGCATGATTATGCTGCCACCTCTCCGATGCTGGCCAAGATTCTATCTGAGGTCGGGATTGAGTCTGAAATCCACGAGGATTTCGAGGTGGTCGAAGACGGGACTCTGCTGAACTTCGATATGCTCACGCTGAACTGCGTACGCTGGACGTGTAAGCAGTGGCCCGAGGCTCGCGCTGAGTCAGGCCTTGAACTCTCAGAGGCAGCCCGCAAAGGCTTTCTGGACTTCCTTGCCCAGGGCAAGGGCTTGTTCGCACTGCACTGCGCTACCATTTGCTTCGACGACTGGCCGGAGTATCGCAAGATCCTGGGCGCATGGTGGGAATGGGACTATTCGGGCCATGGTCCGTATCAGGAGCATCAGATGCATATCTGCGACAACACGCATCCCATCACCGAGGGCATTGAGGACTTCACACTCATAGATGAGCTGTACACGAATCCCAAGACATTCGACAGCATACAGCCTCTTATGACGGCTGACTGGGAGGGCAAGACGCATCCTATGCTGTGGGTGCGCGAATATGGTAA
>JALGTI010000285.1 GCA_029821455.1 Candidatus Zipacnadia bacterium
TGTGCTGGCCCAGATGTTCTGCACTCTGGAGCAACAGCCCGGCCCAGTCGGCTTTTACAGCGGCAAAGTGCAGGATGGCCTGCAGTTAGACCCCATCACCAACTACTCGCGGATACTCATCCCTGCGCTGGTAGAGCAGCCCAACGCCCGCCTCATCTATCTGACCAAGTCAGCGGCAATAGATAACTTCCTCGACATGGCCTCTTGCCGGCATGTTGTTATGACCTGGTCCCTGAATGCCGACGAGATTGTCCGGACAATGGAGCGTGGCACCGCCTCCCTGCGTGAGCGGCTGACCGCCGCCGCGCGCTGCAAAGAGGCGGGCTATGAGGTGCGGAGGCAGCATACGATGAGCTGCTTGAGCAGGCGCTGGCTGTCGGGCCCTCGCAGATAACGCTGGGCGGGATTTGCTCCTATCCAGGGGCCGCGCGAGCGCTGCGCGAAAACCTTGGCGCAGACAACCCAATCTCCCCCCTGCTTACCAGTTCAAGGGGCTGCCGGGCGCGGTATCCGCTGGCCCTGAGGGTGAAGATATACCGGCACTTGCTGCAGCACATTCGCTCGCGCTCTGATCTGCCTGTCAGCCTGTGCCTGGAGACCCTCGAGGCTTGGGAGCAAGTCGGCCTCGACCCCCGAACTGCCCACTGCAACTGTATGGCCGGTGCCTGCGATCTGACCGCTGGTGCGAGTTAGTCAGCCTTGCCTTCGCTCTCCTCTTCGATCGCCGCCGGCTGGGAGTTTATCGCCTTGATGATTGCCGGATCGAACTTGGGCTTGCGGTCGTACGTATACAGGCCATTGACCTCCTGCTCGATATCATAAAGCTGAGTGTAGCAGAAGCCGAACATTCTGGGATGGAAAAGCAAGACCTCCGTCAGGCCACGGTATCTCTCTAAGAACTCTTCCTCACTCTGGGGCCGCTCGCCGTAACCCCAGGCCCTGTCGTTCATCTGCCCCGGATTCCACCAGATCCCCCCGTATTCAGAGTTGAAGTACGGCTGGCCCTGATATGGTGCGTCCTCTTCCGGGTGATTGTGCCAAACAGTATCTTTGGTCTTGAATTCCTCGAAGTCGGCGGCGAGTCGCTCAGGATCCGGTTGGTAGTTGTGACAGTCATAAACGTCCGTGTCTTCTATGTGTGTGTACCCGCTGGTGTCAAGCACTGGCCTGGTTGGGTCAATGGCCTTGGTTACTCTGTAGATGCTGCGCAGCAGTTCGGGGTTCTGGGAAGTTGGGGTCTCATTGAAGGCACACCAGCCAATGATGCACGGATGGTTGAAGTCACGCTGAAGCACCTCCAGCCACTCAGACAGAACCCGCTCCAGAGCCGCAGGGTTGCTGTGGTCAATGCCCCAGTTGGGGTACTCACCCCAGCACAGATAACCCAGGCGGTCGGCCCAGTACAGAAAGCGCGGCTCGAAGACCTTCTGATGCAGACGTGCGCCGTTGAAACCCAGCGCCTGCGAGATCTCGATGTCGTTGCGCAAGGCTTCATCGGAAGGCGCAGTATAAATGCCATCAGGATAGAAGCCCTGATCCAGAACCAGGCGCTGAAATACGGACTGGTTGTTGATGAGTACTTTCTTGCCCTGAATATCAATCTGGCGGAGACCGAAATAGCTCTCGACCCGGTCAATCTGCTGCCCACCTCTATCTAGCGAGAAGTCGACATCGTACAGGAAAGGATCATCAAGGCTCCAGGGACGAATCTCTGACAGGTCAATAGTGAACGCCATTGAGCCGCGGGCAGCCACTGAAGCGCTGCCGACCAGCTCCCCTGATGCGAGGACCGTAGTGCAGAGAGTGCAGCCCTCCGCTTCTCCTGTGATATTTGCGTGGATTGTAACCGTTCCGCCATCAACATCCGGGTAGAACCGAAAAGACTGCAAGTGCGTAGGGGGCACGGCCTCCAACCATACAGTCTGCCAGATGCCCGTGGTGCGCGTATAGGAGCAGCCCTGCGATTCGAAAGCCGCGCACTGTTTGCCGCTGGGTTGTAGGGCACTCCGAGTATCGTCCACGGCACGGACAGCAATGGTGTTTTCACCGGGCTTGAGGTGGTCGCTGATGTCGAAACAGAACGGCGAATAGCCCCCACG
Organism: Candidatus Zipacnadia bacterium; assembly: GCA_029821455.1. Classification (GTDB taxonomy): domain Bacteria; phylum Armatimonadota; class Zipacnadia; order Zipacnadales; family Zipacnadaceae; genus JALGVG01. Next base: position 2,100 of record JALGTI010000285.1, read on the forward strand.
ATGGCTGCCGACTGACTGCCCGTTGATCCAGACGGTCGCCTCGTAGTCAACCGCGCCGCAGTGCAGCAGCACACGCTTGTCGTCCCACTCCTCGGGCACTTGGAAGCTGCGCCGATACCACACGCATGGCATGAAGTCCTTATGCCCAATTCCCGAAAGCTCGCTCTCCGGGGGGAAGGGAACTGTAATGGTGCGCGTATATGTCTCGTCACAGTGAAGGCCGCGTTCCTCGCCAGACCGGCCCGGGTCCATCTCAAACTCCCACAGGCCATTGAGGTTGAGCCAGTCGGCCCGTACCATCTGGGGGCGCGGGTACTCAGGCCTGGGTATCGTTATCTTGGAATTCATTGCATTGCCTCCTGGCGACGAATCTGGCATCGGTCCCAGAATTGTGCGGCCATATTCTCCGGGCAGACTCCCTCTCCTCTATCAAATGGCCAAATAGTGGTTGCATTTTGCCGCGAAGGTGATATACTGCATTAAAAGATTGAGAGATTACTCGTTTTGGTGGAACTTTCGGCTGCCGAAGGTGTTCTAAAGGAATGAGAGTTACTAAAGGGAACGACTATCCAAGGCGCCATTATGCTACGCGGCCGGTTTAGTCTATCAATCGGAGCTTGTCTTATCCTCCTCGTGGTGATACTCAGCGCAGGGCGTGTGTGCGCGGCGCCGACGGTGAAAATAACTGCCACTGTCGGGAAAGTGTCGGTGCAGCAGCCTGGCTCTGACGAGTTCACCGAAGCCTCCTCTGGCACGGAGGCCAAGGTAGGGGCGCGCATCCGGACGGCTAAGCAGTCCAAGTGCGAGATCAAGTTCCCGGATGGAGCGGTGGTGCGGATGGGCGCGCGCGCGGATCTGCTCATCGAGCGGGCCGCGGACCAAAGCCAGGGTCTGCAGTACGGCCAGCTCTATGCCAGAGTCATCTCCGGTAAGGCCGAGAAAGTGCAGGGCGGGCAGGGCACTGCCACGGTCAAGGGCCTGTGCGATGATGGTGCCGGGGCCCAAACCCCGGGTGCGCAATTCACCCTCAAGGCCGGGCCGGTTGACATCGTGGTGGAGGGGAGTTCAGCCTCGGCTGAGAGGGCGTTGGCGGCTGAGCATCCGGTGGTAGCGATGGTGGGCATCCCCACTTCACAGCCCAGTGAACAGACAGCCCCGGACATAGACCTGACAAGCGCCTACGTGGCCAGCAAACTGGGGGACGCCGAGATCTCCATCGGTCGTCAGCGGCACGGAGGGCAGGTCGCGCCGTACACCAGACCCGGCCTGTGGGATCGCTATGGTCTATATGATGGCATCCGTGTACGCCACCAGTTCTCCAGCAGCCTGGACCTCGATATCGCCTACTGCCAGGACAGTGCCCCGCTCAGCGAGGATAACACACAAGGGTGGGTTGTGCGGGCTAAGATGTCGGCGCTGGGTGGCTCTGTGGGCCTGAACTACCTTGAGCGCGAGGATACTGGCAGCGCAATTGTCCTCGATGCCGAGTATGCGCTGTGGGCCAACAGCCTGAAGCTATATGGTGAGTATGGCGATGATGAGCAGGGGCGCCGGCTCAGCACACTCGGCTTCTACTTCCCGCGTCTGTACGACAGCCAGGGGCTGGACCTGTTCCTGGAGCACAGCCGCCGGGAGGGAGAGCAGGACACCACCTCGGCCACCATCCTCAAGGGAGTTGGCAGTGACCTGGCGGGAGTAGCAAAGGTGACCCGGGACGCCGGCTCTGAGATCCAAGTGCAAGCCGGCATCGTCAAGACCCTCGGCGGCGGATCCGGGGAACAGGACGACGCCAGGGAAGAAGAATAGTCGCTCCACTACTCCGCGCAACGACTGATCCTCACATAAACTACCAGCGTCACACACCGTAGTGATACAATCAGGAGGGGTTGGCGATGTATGTGAGAATGGTCCTGTCAGCACTGGTCGTCATCGCCCTTGCGGGCACAGGACTGACGTTCTGGGTTTTGGCACAGCCAGAGGCGGACGTTGCCCTTGAGCGACGCGTCGCCGCTGAGTTCCTGGGGGTCGCCCCTGACCGGGTGGCGGCTA
>JALGTI010000286.1 GCA_029821455.1 Candidatus Zipacnadia bacterium
CGCCAACTGGAGGGCAGCTTCGATCAGGTGCAGCAGTTGGTCGAAGGCCTCTCAACTTCGCAGGAGTGACTACTGCAGGGGCAATTCGTGGTTTGACAAATCCAGAGCTGCTTTGCTATAATCTTGAGGACACCGTGCCCGTGCGCATCTGGCGGTGCGTGGCGCAGTGGAGTATTTGTGCGCCACCAAGGGAGGAAGCTACGATTATGGCTAAGAGGAAAATCCTTGTTGTTGACGACGAAAAGCATATCGTTCGCCTGGTGCAAGTTAACCTGGAACGCGCCGGCTATGAGATCCAGGCTGCGTATGATGGTATCGAGGCGCTTGAGATGGTCGAGAAAGACAAGCCGGACATGATTGTGCTGGATGTGATGATGCCGCGCAAGGATGGCTTTGAGACCCTCAAGGAGCTCCAGGCCAATCCGGATACGAAGGACATTCCAGTTATTATGCTCACGGCCAAGGCCCAGGACGCCGACATCTTCAAGGGCTGGGCTTCGGGTGTAAGCTCGTATCTGACTAAGCCCTTTAACCCCAGGGAGCTGCTGACCTTTGTGGACCGTATCTTCCAGAGCCTGGAGGAAGGCCCTGGGGCTGGTGGTGATGAGAGCGAGACTGTGTGGGAGGTCTAGCAGGTATAGGCCCCCTTTGAGGTCTATGATGGCCCCAGAGCCCGGCCCCGGCCGGGCTCTCATCTGTTTGGGCTGGTGGTAAGCGTTTGACAATTGCATTCGGGGGGCTATAATGCCAGGCATTCTGGCGAGCGATCCGGCCTGATTGTGGGCTAGTACGCGCCCTTGAGATACATGGCTCTATTCCTTCGTCTTCTTCAATTTGTCCGCAACTACAAATGGCCACTGCTGTGGGCGTTACTGCTGGTTCTTGTTGCCACAGGCGCAAGCATGGTGTGGCCATACGTCATTGGTCGGGTCACTGACGAACTAGGCGGCTTTGACAAGCTTTCACAGGTTGCCCAGGAGGCAAAGCGACCGGAGGCGAGCCGCTTTGTGCTACTCGTTGGGGGGCTCCTGGTCGGCATCTATCTGGTGCAGGCGCTGGTTAACTATAGCCGCGCTTTGCTGCTCTTGTTCGTTGGCAACCGCATCGTCTTTGATATCCGCCAGCAGCTCTTTCGCCACATCCAACGCCTTTCGATGCGCTATTTCGACCGAACTCCCCACGGCCGCATTATGGCGCGCGTGATGTATGATGTCGAGGCTGTCCAGTCTGTACTCAGCCACGGTATAGTTGACATCATCAGTAATACCGTCACCCTGGTTGTCGCGCTCATTCTGCTGTTTGTGGTCAACTGGCGGATGGCTATTGTGGCCACCGGTATCTTGCCTATATACGTGCTCAATTTCTTGATGCTCAAGCGTAAGATTCGGCAGGCAGCCTCTGATGCGCGCGAGCAGTACTCGGCCATCTACTCTATCCTCTCTGAGGACATTTCAGGCATTCGCGTCATCAAGGCTTTTGCGCGACAGCAACACGAGTCTCGCCGTTTCGTGAGCGAAGTGCGGGACAGTATCGAGCTGAATATCAAGGTCGGCCGCCTGCGGACGTTGCTGGGCATAAACGCCGGCTTGCTGACCAATCTGGCGACTGTAGCTGGGCGGACTGATCACGTTTACCGGTTTCCAGGCGCGGCTGTATGCTCCCGTGATTGCCCTGGTTAGCATCAACGATACCATCAACTGGGTCATGGCGGCGGTTGAGCGTATCTTCGAAACCCTGGATACAATCCCCGACATCCGAGAGCGAAAGGCGCCCATCCGGGTCAAGCGGGTCGAAGGATATGTCAAGATGGAGCATGTTCAGTTCGCCTATGAGCCGGGTGAACTGGTACTCGACGACATCAACCTTGAAGCCGGGCCGGGCAAGGTGACTGCCCTGGTCGGCCCTAGTGGCAGCGGCAAGACCACTCTGGTGCATCTCATCCCCCGCTTCTATGATCCGACTTCCGGGGTCATTAGAATCGATGGCCACGACCTGCGTGACCTGTCGCTGACTAGTCTACGGCGCAACATTGGCATGGTGCTGCAGGAGAGTTTCCTGTTTATGGGGACCCTGCGTGAGAACATCAAGTATGGACGGCCTGAGGCTACCGATGATGAGGTGGTTCAGGCTGCCATCGCCGCCAATGCTCACGACTTCATCACTGAATTCCCGGAGGCCTACGAGACCAGAGCAGGCGAGCGGGGCGCGCGACTGTCCGGGGGTCAGCGGCAGCGCATTGCCATCGCCCGCGCTCTGTTGTGCAATCCCCGCATCCTGATCCTGGACGAGGCGACCTCTGACCTGGACTCGGAGTCTGAGGCGCTGATTCAGGAGGCGCTCCAGTATCTGATGAAGGGCCGTACCACCTTCGTCATCGCTCACCGTCTCTCCACCGTGATGAACGCCGACGAGATTCTCGTGCTCGACCACGGGAAGATCGTTGAGCGCGGCACCCATGGAGAATTGGCTGCTGCCGGCGGGCTTTACTCCGAATTGTGTGAGATACAATTCCGCCGCGCCGTGCGTAAGATGGAAGAACACGAGGCAAAGGCCAATAGCCCACAGTGATGCTAACGCCCCGCGCTAGCCACCTCGACCTTGCCGCCCTGCCTCTGTGGGCTGCTGCATTGGTCGCGGCCCTCCTCACGCTCTCTCAGCCTGCGGCCGCACCGCAAAGGGAACCGCTTGTGGTCGTCGTTGAGGGCGATATTCTCGGGCCCGGCGGCGAATCAATGGCATCCCGTATGCGGCAGTTCACCGACGCTGCCTACGCTGCGCTCGACGCCGCCCGCGTGCCCTACCGCATCACAGCCGACAGTGTGGTGGAAAGGCGGGGGCTGCCGGCGGTCCGGGTTGCGATCCTTCCCTACAACCGGGCTGTGACCGACGCAGAGCTTGCACGACTGCAGGGCTTTATGGATCAGGGTGGCAAGCTGATTGTCTGCTATGTAGGGCGTTCGGAACTACTCAGTCGCCTGGGTGTGTCGGCGGGCGATTTCGTGGAAGTATCCAGGCCCGGCCAGTTTGCCGGCATACGCCTCAACGCCCCGGATATCCTTGGCCTGCCTGAAATCGTGGCCCAGACCTCCTGGGGTGTGCGCGATGTCTCTGCCACCTCGGAGGGGCGGGTGATTGCGTATTGGCAGGATGCCGAGGGCAATATCGGCCAGCAGCCGGCCGTGATACTGGGGCCGGACGGCGCGTATCTCAGCCATGTCATCCTGCCGGGTGGAGCGGTAGAGAAGGGCGCGCTGCTGCGGGCGCTGGCCGCGCATTTCGCCCCGGAGCTCTGGTGGCAGGCCGTACCCCACGATGCCGTTGATCTGGGCCCCGTCGGGCCCTATGCGTCGCTGGCTGAGATGCTCAATGTCCTGCAGCGGAGCGTCGGCCCGGCGCGCAATCGCGCATTACGCCGGGGCCTGCAGGCGGCTGATTCGCTGGCGGCTGCCCGCAGGCTGTTGGAGCAAGGCAAAGCACAGGAGGCGGTCGGGATGTCGGATAAGGCTCAGTGTCAGGTGGTTGAGGCTCATTGGATGTCGTATGAGTCAGCCCCGGGGGAACTACGCGGCTGCTGGACCGGCGCAATGCCCCAGCCAAGCTGGGACGAGGCGATGAAGAACCTTACTGCCGCAAACTTCAATGCAGCCTTCCCATATATCGTCAGCAGCGGCACGGCCTTCTATGGCAGCAGCATACTGCCTAAGAACGCGAGATGTGGCGAGAGCGACCCGCTGGCCGAGGCTGTGGCCGCCGCGAAGAAGTACGGTGTGGAGCTTCACGCCCGGATGCTCAACCTGACGTGCCTGTTCGGTGATGATGCGATTGTCCAGGCTTACAAGTCACAGGGCCGGGCGATGGTCTCTGCTGATGGGAAGAAGTGCGACTGGCTCTGTCCGTCAAATCCCAAGAACCGTGACCTGCAGGTGCGCATCGCCCGGGAACTGGTAACCAAGTACGATATAGACGGCTTGCAATTGGACTATCTGCGCTATCCGGGGAAGGACTATTGCTATTGTGACACTTGCCGCCAGCGGTTCCAGCAGCAGACCGGTGTCAGAATAGACAAATGGCCTGATGATGTGCGCGATGGAGGCCGGTACGAGCGGCAGTTTGCCGACTGGCGGCGCGAGCAGCTCAATGGTATCGTCCGCGAGATTGCTGCTGCCGTGCGACAAGTGCGGCCCGGCCTGCCCATCTCGGCGGCTGTCTTTGTGCGTTGGGATCGGCACCGCAACACCTTCGGCCAGGACTGGGTGCGCTGGATTGACGAGGGGACGGTGGACTTTGTCTGCCCGATGGACTACACGTCGGATATGAACACTTTCCGGGAGTGGGCCTCGCTGCAGCGCGAGTGGATTGGTGGCAAGGTGCCGTGGGCCGTCGGCATCGGGCCTTTCGCCACGAATGTGAGTCTGGATGTGCAGGGCGTGGCTGACCAGATTCAGATTGGCCGCGAGTTGGGAGCCAACGGCTTTGTTGTATTCAACTACCAGCCTGAGTTGGCTAGTGAGTACCTGCCACACTTGGCTTTGGGGATCACCGCTGAGGCAACTAAGTTTGTCTGGAGACGTTAGGATGGCTTGACCTACCCTCTGGCCCCCTCGCTGCCCTTCGGCACGCTCAGGGCGGGTAGGGGAGGGGGAAAAGAGGTGGGTTAGGGGATGGGACGCCGCTGCCACGATCTGCAAAGCAGGAAAACCACTCAGACGTGGCGAATATGAAAATAGTGGTTCAACAAGGAGGGAGGAATGACAGATGCCTTTTTGTGAGAAGTGTGGTGCCGAGCTCTCGGAGACTGACGAGAAGTGCCCCCGGTGTGGGCACCCTGTAGGAGAAGAGGCGGAGACTCCCACCTCCCAGGCTGCACAAAAGCCCCCAGCTCCGGTAGCTGCACCGCCCCCGGCTGCCGCGCCGCCCCCGCAGCCCGCCAAGCCAACCCCCTGGGCCATCTGGTCGCTGGTGCTGGGCATCCTATCCATCGTCTTTTGTCCTGTTTGCGCTCCCTTTGCGTTATGGACCGGTGTGCGATCTAACCGCGAAGGGGAAGGCAGTGGTATGGCCATGGCAGGAATTGTATTGGGGATCGTCGGCTGCCTGGGCCTGCTGGTGGTTATTGGATATCTACTGCTTATGGCTGGCATCATCGGTGCTGGGATAGCCTCAGGCGAGTTCGGGGCAATCCTGCCGCTGCTTTAGGTGGCCCCTGCTGATGGTCTGCATGGCCCTTCCGGGGTCAAGGTGGAAGCACGGCTGCAGCTAACGCAGCTTATGGAGAAGCCCGGCGCACCTGGTGTGCTGCCGGGCCTTGTGCTTGCCAACATAATAGCGCTCAGTCTAGCCCAGTGCCTCTCGTATCCTCTCCAGGCCCTTTTCGATTTCTTCCATTGAGCAGGCGAAGCTGAGCCTCCTCATCAGTCTCTATTTTGCGCCCGGCTATCTCGCGCCCCAGGTGTGCCGAGATGTCGGGGAATACGTAAAACGCTCCGCCTGGCGTCGGGCACTCGACACCCTCCATCGCCTGCAGGGCCGGCACAATCATATCGCGTCGCTTCTGGAACTCTGCCCGCATCAGCTCCACCGACTCCTGCGGCCCGGTGAGCGCCTCCAGCGCCGCCCACTGGGAGATGGCGCAGGGATTGGAGGTCTCCTGGCTCTGGATGTCCGAGCAGGCCTTCACAAGCTCCGGCGAGCCCAGCAGCCAGCCGATGCGCCAGCCGGTCATTGAATATGTTTTGGCCACGCCGTCGGCGATGATGGTACGCTCGAACATCCCGTCTACGTGAAGCGGGCTGAAGTGCTTGCGCCCATCGAAGAGCAGGTGCTTGTAAATCTCATCGGATATGACGAGCAGGTCGTTCTCGATGGCAATCTGGCACAGGCCGCGGATGCTCTGTTCACTGAGCACCGCGCCGGACGGATTCGACGGGCTGTTGATGAGGATGCCGACGGTCCTATCGGTCACGGCTGCCGCGACTTCATCCAGGTCCGGCTGGAAGTCATTAGCCCCTGTGGTCATGATGATCTTCGCAGTGCCGCCACACAGTTCGATTTGGGAGGGATAGCTGACCCAGT
>JALGTI010000287.1 GCA_029821455.1 Candidatus Zipacnadia bacterium
ACATCCCCCCGCTCGGTCTCGTGTTGGCCAGTTATGGTATCAGCCGGCTCTGCGGGTTGAGCGATCACCGCCAGCGGCGTGACCATTAGTACGATCGCAACTAAACCCGTCAATTGCGGTCTTCCTGAGTACATATCGGTAGCCTCCTCAAACTGCCAGTCTAGACTAGGGCGGTCGAGACCTTTAGAGTGTTAGACCGCGACCATTCCGAACACGGCGCGGCCTTTCAGCAAGTGCCGTCCCGTTGTCAACAACACTGCCAGCAACACGATATCCACTGCCAGAAGGCCCAGCGCAGGCTTGCCCATAGCTTGCACAAGAGCGCCTAGCCCGACCAGCAGGGCCTCGAGTAGCAGGCGGCCTAGATGGGTTGCTGCCACCGCCGATGGTTTGAGCACGGTCGTCCATTCAGCGACAGCAGACAGGTCTATGGATAAGGCTAGTGTGACAATCACAGCCGAGAGCACCGCTCCGGCGATGCCGAGTATCGCGCCCACCGGCCAGGGCACAGATGGCGCGGGCTGCTCGATACTACGCTCGGACCGCACCGCTTCCAGGACGTTGGCTGTGAATTCGGGTGGAGTATCAACCTCGTGCAGGGATTCGATCAGCGCGACTGTACTGCGAAGTTGTGCTAACTCAACCGAGCAATTCTCACACTCACTTAGGTGTCGCTCAATCTCAACCCGCCGCTCTTGAGGCAGGTCACCATCCTCATAACGCTGCACACCATCCAGCATCTCATCTTGTGTCCTCCTCCATGCATGGCGCGAGGAGCGTCTTTAGTCTTGCCCGGGCTCGGTGGGCGTGGGACTTCACGGTTCCGATAGGCTGCCTCATGATCTGCGCTACTTCCTCGTAAGAGTGTCCCTGGAGGTGTATCAGAGCGATGATCAGCCTCTGTTGGTCTGGAAGTCGGCCCATCGCGTTCTGTATCCTCTCCTGCATCTCGCTGCGCTGATACGCGCTGTGCGGATCCGTGCCCCCGCTCTCGTGTGCGGGTCCGCCTTCAGAGCTGTCAATCGGTGTTGTGGCAACTGGCTTCTGGCGCAGCGCGTCAGTGCATACGTTGACCGCGATGGCGAAAAGCCAAGTTGAGAATGTGCCACACATCCGGTAAGTTCCCAGAGCCTTGTACACCCGGATGAAGACCTCCTGGGCGACATCATCAGCTCTGTCCCTGTCACCCAGCATACGATAAGCCAGGCTGTAGATGCGGGTCCGATACCGATCCACGATTGTCCCGAAGGCTGTAAGATCGCCGACTTGTGTTCGCTGTATCAGCACATCGTCGGGTTCGCACGGCACCGCGCTTCCCTCCAGCAGGTCTCAAGTACTAATACGAATTCAGCGCCGATTTGGTTGCAGGGGTTTTCGAGAAAGAGGCAACGTGGGCCTTTGTGAGGTCAACACCGGGCAGGGAAAGGCGTGGTAGGCAAGTAGCACGCGGAGACCAGCGTTGCCTGGAGGTATTGTGGGCCATAAGCAGGAACAGGTGGGCACTATCCAGATTGAATAGGAGGTTTTGAGTATGTCACAGCTTGCAATAGACGGCGGCAGTCCAGTCCGAACGGAACCTTTTCCCGGCTGGCCACCTGAAGACCCCGGCTATCTGGAAGCCCTCAAAGGGGTGATTGACAGCAAGGTCTGGGGCATAGGAGGCAAACAGGGTGAGGCGTTCTGTGACGAGTTCGCCCGGTTCTGCGAGGCCGATTATGCGGTGGCCTGCACCAACGGCACTGTGGCTCTGGAGCTGGCCTTGAGGGCCGCAGGCATTGGGCCTGGCGATGAGGTCATCATCCCTCCGTACACCTTCATCGGCACGGCGACCGCCTGCCTCGCCGCCAACGCAGTGCCCGTCTTCGCTGATCTTGACCCCGCCAGTTTCAATCTGGACCCGGCCGCTGCCGAGGCAAAGATAAGCCCCCAAACTGCCGCCATTATGGGAGTGCACATAGGAGGGATGCCCTTCGATGTGGACGCGATGAGGCTGGTCGCCGACAAGCATGGCCTGGTTCTCATCGAGGATGCGGCGCAGGCGCACGGGGCGGAGTACCGGGGTAAGAAGGTGGGCGGCCTGTGCGTCGCCGGCGGCTTCTCGTTCCAGAGCTCAAAGAACCTGTGCAGCGGCGAGGGCGGTGCTCTCGTGACCAATGACCGCGCGCTCTATGAGCGTGCCTGGTCACTGCACCACTGCGGCCGGGTTACGGATGGCGGCTGGTATGATCACCGGGTGCTGGGTTTCAATATGCGAATGACGGAATTCCAGGCGGCGGTACTGCGGCACGGACTGACCACACTGCCTGAGCAGATGGAACTGCGCGACGCCAATGCCATATATCTGCGCCAGCGGCTGTCTGAAATTGAGGGTATCCATACGCAGGCCTTCCCGGATGGTGCTACCCGCTCCGCGTGGCATCTGATCATCTGTGGCTATGACCCCGAGGCATTCGCGGAATTGCCGTGCGAGAAGCTTGCCGCGGCACTGAACGCAGAGGGCATCCCGGCCAGCCCCGGGTATAACCCGCTGTATCGCGAGCCGGCCTTCAGCCAGGGCGTTGACTATTCCAAGTTGCCCTGGGCCCCCGAAATCTATGCGGGTCAGGTGCGCTATGAAGAAGCGGCGGCAGATTGCCCGGTTTGCGAGGCGTTGTGCGCGGCTGGCTTCTGGCTCTATCAGAGCGTACTCTTGGGTACGAAGAAAGATATGGATGACATCGCCGACGCCATCATCAAGGTCCAAGCGCACGCTGAGGAGGTCCCCTGATTCCGATGCCGTGCGTGAGTTGTCCCAGGCTGTGTGCCAGCACTGCGAGGCCGCTTATGGCCTCGCTATTACTTGTTCTGCTGGCGAGTGCTGCCTGGGGGCAAAGGCTCGAGGCCCTGCTGGACAGCGGGCCCTACTACGGCCTTGATGGGAAACTCATCCGGCTGGCGGTCGGGCCTGTGACGGGTGGGGACATCGCTGATGTGGCCGTCGGCGACTGGGATGGTGATGGCCGCCTCGACCTCCTGCTCGGCTCGGCCTACGGGGACCTGACTCTGCTGCTGCGCGACCAAAATGGCCTGCTTGGGTCGCCGCAGCCGCTGATGCCCTCGCCGGTAGATGTACTTGGCTGGCCGCCAGAGCCGCGTCAAGCATCGCCGGAGCTGGCTGACTGGGACGGAAATGGCAGCCTCGACCTGCTGCTGGGACTGGGCGAGCGACTCTATCTCTATCAGCGCAGTGAGGGGCATCTGTCCCCGGGCCACCCGCTGCTGATGGCTAACGGCCGCGCCCTGGCCGCGCAGTTCGACCGTGAGAGTGGCCACTTAGCTCCGTGTGCTGATGACCTGGATGGGGACGGAGACCTGGATCTGCTGATCGGTGACGAGGGGGGCCGCATCTGGTGGGTGGAGAACTCAGGCACGCCAACCGCGCCAGCCTTGGTAGCCCCGCGCCAACTGTCGGCCGGCGGGCAGGCACTTGCCGTCGAAGCTCCGGCGCGGGTGAGTGTGGGTAATGTAGTCGGCGATTCGCGCAAGGACCTCGTTATCGGCGATGGCAGCGGAGGTTTGTGGGTCTGTCAGGGCCTGGCGAGCGGTTTCGAGGCGCTTCGTCTGCTGCTGCAATTGGAAGACCAGGTCTCGCCGCGAGTGTATCGCTGGCAGGATGGCAAGCAAGCCATTATTGTCGGCACTGCCGCTGGCCTGGTGCGGTTATTGGCGTTGCAGGACGGCACTGTAAGTGACGCCGGCCCCCTGATGGGGCGTGACCAGCCGCTCGATGTAGGCCGAGGCGCGGTACCCATAGGTGTAGATTGGGATCGGGACGGAGATACCGACCTGGTGGTAGGTGGGGCAGATGGAATAGTGCGCTATTTTGAGCGCAGCGGTGTCGGCTATATGCCGGGCCGGCCTCTGGCGACTGCAGATGGCCAGACGATCGTGGCCACAGGGGGCTATGCCTGGCCGTGCATGGCTGATGCCGACAGCGATGGCGACCTCGACCTGCTGTTAGGATGCGGCGACGGGACGCTGCGACTATACATCAACAGCGGCGGCTTTGCAGATGCCGGGCCGGTGCAGGTAGCCGATGGTGAGTTGAAGCTCCCCGGGCCTGTTTCCGTCAGCGCCTGCGACTACGACGCGGATGGCGACAGCGATCTTTTCCTGGCTACTAGTCTGGCCAACGGCGAGCCACAAGCGTTGTTGCAGCGCCGCGTTCTGTATCTGGAGAATGCTGCAGCAAGCCACCGTGGGCCGCCCGTCTTTATCAAGGCCGTGCCTCTGGACCTGTTCACCGCCGAGCCGGATAGTCAGCACCTCCAGGACGCAACCACCCTCGGCCTGCGCTACTTGCAGGTCGTCCGCTCACGGCCAGGTCAGACTCGCTTCCTGGCCGTCTGCAAGGCCGGGGTGCTCTCGCTGCTCTCTTCAGTCTCGCGGCAGGATTACCCGGTGCTGGTAGCGGCAGCGCCAGATGGCATTCTGCAACCACTCCTGCCGCCGCTGCACTCTGCTACACTTGCAAAGATGGACGGGAAGGCTGGCCTGCTTTGTGGCCTGGACAGATGCTGTGGAAGACAAACGACTGTTTCTTTCCGCAGGTTTTGATTGCGAGCCACTGGCGGCCAAATCGCCGTCCTGTGGTGGGCCGGAGAGCTGGGAAGAAAGCGAGAAGAAGGTCCTTGAGATCGCACAGATCTACCGCGAACGCGGCCTCGAGGCCGGA
>JALGTI010000017.1 GCA_029821455.1 Candidatus Zipacnadia bacterium
GAGGGCGCGAACTGGCTATCCAGGCTGATGACCACACTGTAGGTGCCGCTCCCCACAGCAGCCACAAATCGCTCCGCAATCTGGCGTCCCTCCTCCGGCATCCCAGAGATATTCACACCATCTGGACGCTGAACCGCTTCGCTTCTCAAAATGATCTGCTGTGGCTCAGGGATCAGTTCAGGGAATCTCGCCGAGGCAGCGGCGGTGGGTGGCGCTTGAACTCTCCGGTTGCTCATTTATCGTCTCCTTCGCTTGCGCTAGCATCCCGTAGGACCGCAAGCCTCTCACTCTCATTCAGCACCTTCCCCGTATCGGGGTCAATCGCACGGATCGCCCCATCAATGGGCGCAGTCGCAAGCTTGCCGGCGGCCCATTCGTTGCCACATAGATGTGGAGCGTCCAGATAACCTAGCGCGATGGCCCTTGCAATAACCTTTGGGCTAGTCAGTGGATCGGCTGCATCATCACCCAACGCGCACAGAGCATCAAGCAGGATATGCGCCTCGTTGATGAGTTCTTCCTTGCGCTCCTGGACTACCGAATCATAGCGCATATCCGGCATTCCGGCCAGGGACTGCCGGAAGACCCCGCGCACGATGTCGCAGCTTTCGATGATATCCTCGACCGTGGCCGCATGGTCGCCTTCGCAGAATCCGACGACATGCACAATCTGCGGCCGAAGCTGAAGCTGCAGAACTGTGGAGGCGGCAAGCTGTCCCTTGGCGACATTCGGATCCGGCGAGAAGCAGAGCAGCCCTGCACGGGTCTGGTGGATGACCTCGAATGTGTCATCACACAGACCCTCTATCATTTCAACCTTCGCCACCATCTTCGCCAGGTCCATCGCTGCTGAGGTAGTCGCAGGAGAGTTGAACATATACTGGGAGACATAGGTCTGCACGCCGACCGACTTGCAAACATACGCCCCCAGATAGGCTGCGGCCACCGCAATCGTGTCGTGCGCATCGCGCATAGACCAGTGATGCGCTTCATTGCACTCAACCGGGATGCCGCGTTCAGCATACCAGCGCATCGCTTCGATGTTCTCGGCAATGGACATCTCGGGCGGGCGGTTCGAGCGCCGGTCAAGCGTATTGTACCAACACAGCGGGATAGCGCCCCAGGCATTGTGGATCGTCGCGACGTGAACCTCAGCCCATTGTATGAGGTCACACGTGCCGCTGTAACAGCGCACCAGTGGGTAATTCCCACAGCGAGAAGCCTCATATATCGCCCGCAGATCCTCGGGTGTCCGCAGCGGAACGCCACCGGCCCCATCAAGCTCCGGCTTCATCTCGTCAGGCCGGAAGAAATGTTCCTGGGCATTTTGGTCCGGCCCGATCGAGATCACATCAACCGCCCGCGCCTCGGCGATGCGGTGTGCACCCGCGACCGTTGCCTCTACTGTCGGCTGGCCGAAGTGGTGACGTAGAATCGGCAGCGGCGCCCTTTTCTCGATGCGCGCTTTCAGTGTGGTACCGAAGTCCTCGGGTAAGCGGGCCACATGCTCCCCGCGCAAGTAGGCCAGCACCTCCTCAGGCTTTTCGAGGCCGGTGAAGATCACCTCAAACATACCGGTCTGTTTGCCAACTTCCCCCACGGGCGGAGTGCCACCTAGAGCAATACGCTTGTGGCTGAGCTTGCGGGCCTTGAGGCCCTCGCGGAGTTCTTCAAACAGATTGCCGGCGACCTCGGGCGTGAGTCTGTAGCTGACAGCGATCAATTCTGGATCATATTCCTCGACCGCATCGAGCAAGGCATCCACGAGGGTCGCTGCGCCCAGGAAGATCGTCTCATAGCCGACGCTCTCGGCCATTCGCAGGAACTTGAGCACACCGGCGACGTGAACGCAATTGCCCAACGAACAGGCCACGATTCTACTCTTCACCCGGTTCCCCCTCACTGACAAGCCGGCGGAGCTGCCGCACGCTTAATCCCTTTATGCCCATCGTTTCAACGGTTCTGCCGATACTCCAGAAATCCTGTCCGACAAGTAGTGAAGCGAAATGAACGATGCTGCGCATTGTGGGCATCTCTACCCCATATTGCTCGCCCAGAGAAATCATTGGTATCAGGCTGGTCGGGACGTCTTCGAGTATGTAGCGGTGGGCCAGCGATTGCGGAGCCATAATTCCCTTGTAGCCCGGATTTGACTGCACCGCCTCATACAAGTCGCGGCCTGCCGCATCATAAGAGACATATAGCCAGGTGCGAACCCGCGTCGCCCCGATGCCGATGGCATCGGCAACCGCGATCCGTTCGTTGTCCACGGCCTCCAGATAGGTAGCAACTGATGGTGTAACGCCCTGCAGATAATACTCAAAGTCGCCGTGGGTATCCTCGATGCGGGCGGCGTTCACCAACATCACCGCCGGGTGAAACATCACGGCAACATTGTCAATGCTTGTGCGTAGTACGTTGGTCCCAGGCACAAACTGAGGGTAGGCGTGACGCAGCGCTGTTACCACCTCACCAGTGCGATAGCCCGGCAGGGCGGCCACCGGCACGCTGTACTTCACTGCAAAGATCTTAGCCTGGGCAGGGCCTACCACACGGCTTGCGTAGACAAAGGTCTGTGTCTCCGCGATCAGCGGCTCTGACTGGCACCCAGCGGCGCGTAGGCTATGCCGAAAAGTCAGCGCCCCTCCAGTGCGCCCTGGATTGAGGACAACAATCTGTTCCTTCCGCACGCACTGCGCCAGGCACTCGGCGACATGGCTGTGTCCGGTTGCCGGAATCACGACCATCAAGATGTCGGCCTCGGGGACGACCTCGGCGCAGTCAGTGCTGATTTTCCTGAGTTGCCCCAGACCACCCTCAATATGGCTATCGTCTGGGGGCAGCAGCTCGATGGCACCTAGCTCCTTAATCGCCTGTAAGCGCTCCGGCGAGCGGTTCCAGAGATTCACGTCGAAGCCCATCAGTGCCAGGTGGGCGGCCATCGCTGTGCCGCCGTGACCTGCACCCAAGACGCAGAACGTGGGTTTGACCATTGCGTTCCTCCCTTCAATCGGTTAGTTACAGTTCAGATCCGGATGAGTGAAATTCCCAGGCTGCCGGCCCCGGGCGAGGTCACACAAGAGCGCAGGAACATCCTCACCAGTTCTCGACCTGACCTCGCGGTGGCTCCAGACCCTCGAGAATGCGTCTGATCACAAGGCAAAAATCGTCGTAATTAGTAATCGGCTTGGGGTAATACCAAGTGGCTCCGAGGTCTATGCCAGTCCTGATACTAGACGGCCCCCTGAGCGCGGTGAGCAGCACCACCGGAATGTCTTTGAGCCGCTCGTCATCTTGGATCTCGGCAAGGGCGGTCCAGCCATCCAAACGCGGCATCATCACATCGAGCACGATGAGGTCCGGCTGAACATCTTTGAGGATTTCCAGGGCCTGTAGGCCATCGTAGGCCTCGATTACCTCGTAGCCCTCGCTTTCCAATAACAGACGCATACCGAGCACCGTATCAGGGCTATCATCCGCGACCAGGATTCTCTTGTGTCTCTGCCCAGCGTTGTCCATTGCTCTTTCTCTCTACCTCTTGGCGTTTCGGCGTGTGCCCACACTTCTAGCTTACAAATTCGCCATTCGTGTGCCGTTCACCTTCCCCACTATAGGCGCTAATCTGTCCAGCACCGAAATAAACCACAAGGTCCTTGTGAGCAAGGAATTGCAGTCTGAACCGAGAATTACGCTTCGTGAACACTTCAAGCCGCAAATCGGCTTCCGGCAGGTGAAATCAGTGTCCAGTTATCCTGTTCGACTGGCGTATCTTGGTGTGGGGGGCTATGGTGGGGCGCCCCTGCAAGCCAGCGCCCAGAGCGATATGGTTAAGATCGGTGGTGTTTGTGACCTCAACCGCGAGGTGGCTGAATCGCAGGCAGCGCGCTATCAGTGTGAGGTATGGGATAGCTTTGAGCAGATACTTGAAGACGATGCTGTGGGCGGCGTCGTGATGACACTACCCCCGGATGAAAACCTCCGCTACGTCCAACAGACGGCCGCTGCAGGCAAGCACTGCTTCGTAGCCAAGCCCATTGCCACGACTACGGCTGATGCCCGGGCGATGCAGCAGGCCTGCCAGGATGCTGGTGTGGTCCTAATGGTGGGGCACAACGACCGCCGGCGTGCGGAGGTGCGTGAGGCCAAGCGCCTTATTGAGGAGGGCAAGATTGGCCAGCCAGTGCTGTTTGAGGGCCACTTCTCCCATATGGGCGGCTGGGGCCTGACAGCCGCCGAGTGGCGGGCCCAGCGTGACCGCTGCCCCGTTGTGGCGCTGATGATGCTCGGCGTTCATGCCATTGACAGCATGATATACCTGTTGGGCCCTGCCACTGTGGTCAAGGCCTTTCACAGACACGCCGCGATGCCGGTCGATAACGAGGATGTGGCGGTCCAGATATTCGAACTGGAGGGCGGCGCGTTGGGTTATGTGGGTGACAGCTACTGTAGCCCACATACGCATTATTATCGTGTGCTGGGCACCGAGGGCTCTCTGTACGTTGAATACGAGAAGCTGACGCTGATAGATGCCAAGACAAATCCTCAGGAAGTGGACTGTCCTCCCACAAATCCTGAAGTGGAGTTAGTGGAAGAATTCGCCCGTGGCATCGTCGAGGGCATCGAGATCGAGACCGATGGCGAGGAGTCAATCAAGGCGCTGGCTTGTGTGGAGGGGGCGATCAAGTCCGCCCGCGACGGCTGCGAGGTTATGATAGCAGACCTGTTGTAAGTCGCCGCGAACTGCTCACAACATATCGGCCGGGCGAATCCAATCGCCCGGCCGCCAGAGTTGCGTGCTGTCGGCAGCTAAATCCCGCCCCTGATCACAGCCTCCGCTATGGTCTCTGCATCCACCTCGTAGGCCCCGGCCTCGATCTGCTGCTTGAGGTCTGCCACCTTGTCCTGACGCATGGCCGCGGACTGCATGGCGGTGTGATACGCTTTCTGTAGTTCTGCCGCACGGGGGCTGAGGACTGCCTCATCGCTGCCAGCGGCAGCGGCCACTCCCGCCACGCCCCCGGTCTCAGCCGTTCCCATGCGGGCGCCTCTGACCTGCTCGATGGAACTCCTGACCAACTCGGCCACTTCCTTCGACTCTATCCTCATCAGTCGCTCCCTGTTGCCTCCGCTGCGAAATTGTATCGGAGATGTAACGTCTCCTGTAACGTATATCGGCAGGCGGCAAGAATACTTAAGCCGCGGACGGAGTTTTTTTCTCATCTCACGGTATATTAGCAATTACTGTGCCATGCTGCCCTATCGGCCATCAGGCATTGACCTCTGAATGCTACGTATCTCCTTGTTCGAAAGTGTCCCCACCAGGACGAAGGAATAGCCGCCCTGGGTCCAGGTCACCACACGGGATCGGACAGAAGTCTCGCACTGTAAGGGAGCCGGGCTCTGGAAGAGGCTGAAGGTATCCACGCCGTTGGTGAATGGCAGCCACAGCAGGGGTTGACCACGGTGGTCGTTGACGGCCACTTGGTCTTGTTGGAACACATATCCAGGAGGCAACCGGGCCGGCACAAGCGCTCTGAACCCCACCTTCGCCTGAGCGTCAGCCAGCGTCATCCGTTGTGGTGGTGGGGGTAACTCCCGAACAATGGCGCCCTCAGGCACCTCAAAGACGAACATGGTCTCATCAAGCTGGGGATGGAAGTTGATCGTGGTATAGTAGGACGAATAGGCCAGACGCTCGTCAGAGCCAAAGCGCTGGACCTTCAGCTCTACTGTAGTCAGCCCGTCCAGCCAAACCTTGCGCACCAGGCGGCCGCTGTAGTCACTGAACGCGATTATGTGACAGAGCCGCCCGGCCACGATGCCGTCACCTAGGGACCGGGCCTCCAGTGTGCGCTTGAGGGATGACAAGACCGCCAGGCGTTGCTGTCGCTGCTCGGCAAAGGGCCGCAATTGCTGATGAATTACCTTGTTCTGGTGCGGCCAGTACTCCCACACCTCGGAGCCATTGCACACCTTCAGACGCCCACGCTGGTCAGGAGGGTACAGGACCACAATGCGCTCGCGGTTGCCCGGCATCCGAGTGATCTTCTGCTGATAGCCGCTCACCTTGCGGCCTTTGTCGAATATCACAATATCGCGGATGCCCAGATACGCGACATTGCCAGCAGCGCGGATACTGGCCTCCAGCCGCTCCCACGCCGCCTCATCGCTCCAGACGGCAGCTAGTCCCACGACCAGCGTTGTCAGCACGCAGATACCTATGCGCCACAGAGCCCTGCCTCTGGAAACCAGTACAACTTGTGCTGTTTCGCCCAACAATCTGCTCACGCTCTTGCCGCCTCGGCCGGCCCGGCTCTATTCCCCCAGTGAATGGGATATCATCTGGATGCCGCTGTCATCGCCCAGAGGCTGACTGGTAACATATCCCTCGTGCTGGAAGACAAGGTCTTCGATGGCATCATACGTCAAACCCACGGCACTGACCTCGGTTACCGCAATATTACTGGCAATATGATAGGATGGCTGGGGTGTCTGCAGGCGCGTAGCTATGAATCCGGTCGCCGCCAGCAGGAGCAATCCAACCGCTGCCAAACCGGTCACACCTGGGCCCAGTCGCGGTGCCGGAGCCCGCAAGTCGCCCAGCAAGCGGTCCAGCCAGCCAACCCGCCGTCGCTGTAGCTGTGAGATGGATTCCTGCACCGCAATGTTGAAGTCGCCAGGCAGCTTCGCTTCGGACAATCTGCCCAACAGCGCAACCGTCGCCCGCATCCGCTCCGCATAGTCCCGGCACTGCGGGCAGACCTTGCTGTGCTCGCTCAGTTCGCGCTGAGTTTGCGGGAGTAGCTCGTCCTCCCGCAGGGTTGCTATCGTTTTCCTGAAGTCTGCACATCTCATTGCCCGACACCCGTTTCTCGGCTGCGTCTGCACTGCATGTATCTGCCGTGATATTGTCCACGTATGTGGCGTGAAAAGCTGGGCTTTGGCAAGCGGGACGCCTGCCCCACGCGATCCACTAGGCTATTGGAAAGCTCTCCGGGCCAAGCCGCTCCTCTAGTATGTCCTTTAGCTGATTCCGCGCGTTGAACAACCGGCTCTTCACTGTACCCAGCGGGCAGCCCAGCGTCTGGGCAATCTCCCGATAGCTCATTCCCTGTAGGTCATACAGGATCAGCACCGGGCGCAGCTTCGGCGATAGCTCCAGGATTGCCTCCTGGACTTCCTGTTGCAGTTCCTGGCTGAGAGCCTCTTCAGCCGGCCCTCTACTTTCCTCAGGCAACTGCGGAGCTAGTTCACCTTCCTCAGTGTCCAGCGGCTGATCCAAGGAGATGGCATTGCGACCCCGCCGCTTGCGGCCCCTGACGCTGTCAATGGCCAGGTTGCTGGCAATCCGATATAGCCATGTCCGGAAGCTTGATGCGCCCCGGAAGGATGGCAGTGCCTCGTACGCTCGTACAAACGCTTCTTGGGTCACGTCCTGAGCCTCACTGGGATCCTGCAGCATTCGAGAGACATAGCTGTAAATCTTGTCCTTGTACAGTTCTACCAGGCTGCCAAATGCGCGCTTGTCTCCCTGGCGGGCCTTTTCCACCAGCTCGGCTACGCTTGTATCCTCAGTCGCTGCAGCGCGCGCCGTCATTATTGACGAGACCTTTCGGACAAGGTTCACTACCACCTACGATAGTAGAAAAACTATTTCGCATCAGATGTGCCCGTATAGAAGAGCACTCTAGTCGGCTTCACTCTCATTGTTGACATCTGTGGGTTGTAGGTATATGTACGCCTCGAACAGACTATGGTAACGTGACCAATTGCCCTCAGCCTGAGGCTGGGTGCTCCGCTCGGCTAGATAGCCCTGCACTCGCGCATCAAGGTTGTCGGCATAGTGCAGCGCCTCCGCTTCGGGTATTGCGGGATGGACGGGCGCACCCCACTCCCGCTTGCCGTGATGTGATAGCAGCATATGAGTGAGCAGGTCAGCCAGATGCTGAGGGAAGTCAGGGAGTTCCCGCAGCTTTTCGTTCACCAACCGGTCAGTGAGCACCACATGGCCCACGAAGTGGCCCAGATCGCTATAGTTGAAGCTCAGGTCTCCCTCCAACTCGAAACACTTGCCGAGGTCATGCAGAAGTGCTGCAGTGATGAGCAGGTCGCGGTTGATATCAGCGTGCAGCCCCGCCGCGCACTTGCACAACTCCACTACATTCAGGGTATGCTCCAGCAGGCCGCCGACGTAAGCGTGATGCAGCGCCTTGGCCCCGGGCGTTCGCGCGAAGCGCTCCCGTAGCTCATCATCTGCGAATACGCTTTCCAGCAGCGCATGCAAATGCTGATTGCCCACCTCGTCAATCGCAGCTCGCAGTTCCCTCAGCATCTCCTCCGTGTCACGCTTGGTGTGGGGAACCAATTCTTCGAGGGGGGCTTCATCCGGCTCCAGTCGCCGCAGAGCCTGTACTATCACTTGCAGCCGGCCCTTGTAGTCTTCCACCTTCCCCTCCACCTGAACAATATCGCCCACCTCGAGGGTCTGCGCCACTTCCTCGGCATTATCCCACACTCGCGCTTGCACCTGGCCACTGGCGTCGCTCAGCAGGAGGTTGAGGTACTTGCCCGGCTTCCGGGCGAAATCGGCGAGTGATTTCTCCTTCACCACGAACGCCGATTCGACGCGCTGGCCAGGTGCCAACTCCGATACCAATTGCTTACTCATCACCTTGCTCCCCTTCCGGATCGGCGTACATTTTGCCATCCTTCACGGCTGTCATTAGCCTCTGGTTGCGAATCTCTACGATGTCGGAGGTCAGGGTTGCTCACACGGCCCTTGGTGCTGTAAGCCTTGGCATTGGAAGAACCTATCCGTGCAGCAGCTTGACATAGCCATACTTCTCCATCGCCTCGAAAAACTCCATTAGCCGTACATCGCGGCGGCCGCTCTCACCCTCGACCAGCTCTTCAATCTCCGCAACCGTCCGCTGCCCATCTGCCCAGAACAATGCGCTGGAGGCTGCGACATTGTTGCGCTTGCACATCTCTTCCCAGGCCTCCTGTTCATCCCGAGGGATACGCGAGTTGCACGAAGGCCCGATCACGACCCGCTTCGGAACCACTCCGGAAGCTTGCCGCTTGCGCACCTTCCGTGGCTTGCGGGGAACAGACCCGGTCGCCTTGGCTGCGCGCTCAAACCCCTGCTCGACCGCAGCGGCCAATTGGTGCTTCAACGGCTTTACAGCCTCTCGCAGTGGCTTGGCTTGCCGCTTGGCCAAGCGAGGGACCGCATCCAGCCCGATATCATAGCGGTACTGGAGATATGCCAGGCTCCGCCACAGGTCGCCGAGTGTACCTTTGTCCGCCTCCGGAGCGCCGGCTGCATAATGCCGGGCCACGTATTCATTCGTCTCCCTAACCACAGCAGCGTGGGCTTCGCCGGCCAGCTCGGCGGCAAGCCAGCGGGCCTCATTTGCCCCGGCGTTCGCTATGAAGTAGACATAGGTGGCCGCGGCCGTGCCGATCCAGGCGAGCTTGTCGGGGTCGAGCTTGTCGGGCGTATCTGTGGAGGTATGATAGTCCGTATATGGGCACTCGATCAACGCCGGGCACGGGATGTTGATCGTCGGGTCTGCGATGATGTTGTCAGCGCCCCCATAGTCCACATATTTGGTACTCACCAGTAGTTCCTCTTCGGCGGCAAGGTGGGTCATTATGCGCTTGAGAAGCGTGTCGGTATAGGAGGTTTGTGCGTGAGGATTCTGCCACACGGAAAGCGGAGCCTTTGTCAGCGACTCTCGTCCACCAACGCAGTCCATGGTCAGCGCGGCGACGATGTTCCTGGCGAAGAGATCGCGGCGCCTGACGACCGCAGCCATTGTGCCCATGCACTCATAGGTGAACAACATACGAATGCCGCGTTTGGGGCGCTTGAGTTTACCAGCATCTATCAGCTCGTTGAGGGCGCGTAGCACCTCGATAGCCACTCCAGCGCCACTGGCATTGTCTATCGCGCCGACCTCGTGCAGGTGACCATTCATCAAGACCTCTTCTCTGCTTCGCCCTGGGATCCAGCCGGTCGCCACCTCCAGCTTGCCACCATACAGGCGACTGTCAATCTCCGCATGGACACTCACCGAGCCCTGCTGCTTTATAAGCTTGCGAAGCTCATAGCCTTGTCGCGGGGTGAGCATAAAGCCCCAGCACTGTGTATCGCCTTTCTTTATGCCCCAACCACCGTGGCGGTAATCAGAATCGAACGAGACCCAGGCGAGCGTCTCTGGGAGCTCCAGAGGCGGGCGGCAAGCGCCCCAGGACAAGTGATCAGATATGATGCCAACAGCCCCGTGCTTGACGGCCTCGAGCTTGACGTCCCTGGGTGACTGATCGGTGAGAATCACCTTCCCGTGTACCTGAACCCCCTCGTAATCCTCTGCCTTGCTGCCACCTTCGAGCACAACGATTTCGGCTGTCACACCTCCCGGTGAAGTCGCCTTGCTGTACATCACCAGCGAGCAGGGAGCCTGCGTGTATCTGCAAAGCGTGAAGTCCGCGCTGCCATCCGGCTTGAGCACCGTGAGTGTGGCCTCCTTGGCATCCCAGGCCCGGGGCATAATCCAGTCCCCATGCATCGCCTCACCATCAGCCGGTATGGGGAATAGCTCCGCTTCCAGGCCATATTGCTTCATCTTCTTGAAGCAGTAGCGGCTGCTCTGGCGGTACTTGTCGAACGAAGACCAGCGGTCGAGATCGTGGATGTGGGAGATGATGTCCAGGGCATTGGTGCCGGACACCTGCGGCTTAACCACTTCTAGTACGTGTTTGAACATATCAAATCTCCTCCTCTTTAACAATGCTCTATATAAAAAGGGGTCAGAGGCTATTTTCTCCTAAGGCTAGCTGCCACCAGGTAGTCTACGTGAAGTTGGCAAACCAGAAAATAGCCTCTGACCCCTTTTTACAGAAGTCGTGAACTGTTGGCTAGTAGTCCCAGGCTGGGGAGTCTGGCAGCAGAGTCTTGTTTTCCCGGTCCCAGTCTGAGGGCACTGTTTCTGCGACCTGCCGTGGCCTGATCGGGCAGCGGCTGCAAGGCGGAAAACCAGCCTTACCGTGGGTAAGGATATTCGCGATTACCTCAAAGCAATCCTGTAGTCGGTACGCCATAAGCTGACTATTACCGACGGTCACTTGTCTGTGCAACCCCCGCGACTGCATTTCGTCCACATACCTGCCTCCATCCGTGAACGGGCAGCCCCTTTCACGCCAGCCCCATGTGCGGCCCTCCACCAGCCTACCATCGGGCAATCTAATCGGACACGCCTCGGTCCTCTGGCCGAGGCAGGGCACTTCCAGCGTCATCTCGACCACATGGTGAAATGAGTTCGAAGCGTAATCAACACCCACGAACACTCCGAACCCACCATCGGCCTGCAGAAGGCCGAGGGGAGATTCTGGCCCCATTGTTATGGTGCGATGATGATACTTCGTGTATCTCTCAGCGTCGTGGCCCCAGGCGGCAAAGGCATGAGTCGGTTGCAGGCTTCTGTACACACCGGGGAGCCGCCAGAACAGGTCCGGGATCGTGCCATTGGTCGTCGGCGTCTCAAGTGGGTCATAGTAGCCTGGGGCCCCCTCTGCAAAGGCGCCACCGTGGTTGAACGAGGGCATCATCAGCGTGCCCTCAGGGGTGAGCACCTCCATAAAGGCCTCGATAACGGTCTGGGCACCGCCCTCGACATGGCCGAAACTGCTAAGCGATGAATGCACCATCACCCCCGCGCCGGAGCTTATGCCAAGCTCACGCAGCCCGGCTATGATGTTGTCTTTGGTGACGTCAGGTACAGAAGAGTCGCTGAGCATAATCGTCAGCCATTCACGGTCAGATCGAAGTGTTGCTCATCTCGCCGCCACGGAGCCAACAACTGCTCTAGTTCTCCGTGCTAGGCGATGACAATCAGCCAGACCGGCGCCAGCAGTGCCAGCTTAGCCCGCTACTGCTCGGGGATTTGCCGGTCAGCCGGCAAGTGCTCCCCTATGGTCATTGTCATTGCAGGATAGGCGATTCGCTCCAACCCGGTGCGAGGGCCTCTATTGGTGCTCACACCTTTCCTCCTCTTCCTCCGTAGGTCTGGCGAACTTCTTGCTCAGTTCAGCGTATTCAGCCAATTGTGCCTGGACTCGAGCATTGACAGTCTCAGGCGGGTAGCTGCCCTCCTCGTCAGGTTCACCAGCCGGAACTCCCGTCAGTATCTCAATACCCTCGTCTGCACTGCCAATGGCCCACACGTGAAACTTACCCTCCTCCACCGCCTCTACGACATCGTCCCGCAGCATCAGGTTGCGTACATTGCCCTGTGGGATGATAACCCCTTGGTTGCCGGTCAGGCCCTCGATCTTGCACGTGTCAAAGAACCCTTCGACCTTGCGTGTCACGCCGCCGACGGGCTGGATAAGGCCATGTTGATTCACCGAGCCAGTCACCGCAATCCCCTGCTTGATCGGTAGGTCGGCCAGGCTGGAGAGCATGGCGAACAGCTCCGCCGACGCAGCACTGTCACCCTCCACACCCTCGTAGCTCTGCTCGAAGACAATGGAGGCTGCGAAGCTGAGGGGAAAGCCAGTCGCGAAGCGCTGTCCCAGAAAGCCTGAGAGTATCATTACGCCCTTGTCATGAATTGGCCCTGTCAGCTTCGCCTCGCGGTCAATCTGCACGACCCCAGCGCGCCCCAGGAATGTGCGGCAGGTAATCCGGCTGGCCCTGCCGATAACATAGTCGCCCACCGGCAGCAGCGAAAGCCCATTAACCTGGCCCACTTGTTCCCCATCCGTATCAACCAGCAGTGTGCCCTCCTCGATCATCTGTAGGAGCACCTCTTCGATGCGGTTGGAGCGCCAAACCTGCTGGTCAATGGCATATTGGATATCTTCCGGTTTTACCAGGTCGGTGCTCTCGCTGTTCTGCCGGGCCCAGTAGCCGGCTTCGCGGATGAGGTTGCATACATCCACAAAGCGCGTAGTCAGCTTCTCCCGGTCCCCGGCCATACGCGCGGCATGCTCAACTACCTTGGCCACCGCTGGTGCCGAGAAGTGTGGCAAGCCCTCAGACTTGCAGCGCTCCGCCACAAACTGGGCGTACTGCTCGACCACATCGTCACGACGATTGATGAAGGTAGAGAAGTCAGCCTTCACCTTGAAGAGCTTGCGGAAGTCCTCATCGTAGGTGTACAGAAGATGATACAGAAGCGGCGTGCCGATAAGGACAACCTTGACCTGCAGGGGAATCGGCTCTGGCTCGAGGCTGACAGTGGAAATCCAGCGCAGTTGATCCTGCAGTGACTCAATCCTGATTTCGTTGTTCTTCAGACAACGCTTGAGGGCCTCCCAGGCGAACGGCCGCCGCAGGACTGCCTCCGCCTCGGCCAACAGATAGCCACCATTTGCTTGGTGGAGAGCGCCAGGCTTGATCATGCTAAAGTCGGTGATCAGTGCTCCCATCTGCGTCTGATGCTCAATCTGCCCTGTTAGGTTGTCAATGGTGGGATTGACCTCATAGACTACCGGCGCGCCTTGCTCATCATCCTCGTGGCTGACCAAGACATTCACCTCATAGCGCTTCAGGGGCGTCCTGGATGTCCCCATCAAGGCCGCCAAAGGGATCGGTGGCTGTTGATCACTGTCCCGGAATGCCGCCACATTGTCAACCACGTCTTGCTTCATCTGTTCCAAATGCTGGCGAACTTTCTCATTCTTGCAATACTTCTGACACAGCTCGTCAATGAGATGCTCGGTGGCACATCGTACCACTTGCCGGTCCAGTTCCTTGACGCTTTCGCGGGCCGCCTTTTCCTTGCGTTGGCCGCGGCGTATCAGCTCTGCCAACTCTTCCTGAAGCTCCTCACGGCGCTTATCCAGTTCCTTGCGCTTTTCCTCGGGTAACTCTCCGTACTGCTGTGGCGTCATCACCTCACCATCAACTGCCGGCACGACGACCAAGCCGCTAGGACCACGTCCCAGGCCGAAACCGGCTTCGCCTGCCTTCTTCTCAAAGGCCTCTAGCTCAGTGGCTTGGGCCTGGCGGAAATCCTTTAGTAGTTCATCCCGCTGCTCCGTGTATTCCTCGCTTTCAAAGGCTGCGGTCACCTGCTGCTCGAGATCCTCAATCAGTCCATCGACGTCTTGCTTGAACTCGCGCCCTATACCCGGCCCTAGCTGTACAGCGCGAGGCTTGCGCGGGTCGCTGAAATTGTGCAC
Organism: Candidatus Zipacnadia bacterium; assembly: GCA_029821455.1. Classification (GTDB taxonomy): domain Bacteria; phylum Armatimonadota; class Zipacnadia; order Zipacnadales; family Zipacnadaceae; genus JALGVG01. The sequence continues at coordinate 14,194 of JALGTI010000017.1, forward strand.
GTAGCACCAGTCGCCGGGCGGTGGCTGGCCCTTGGCGTGTTCGGATAGCACGCCGCGAGCCATTGTGGTACGTCCTGTTCCCACTGGCCCTAGCACGAAAACATTGTAGCCGTCCGACGGGATGCGCACCCCGAAGTCCAGGGCCGCCATCGCCCGCTCCTGGCCAATCGGCTCCTGCAGTTGCCCAAGCTCTGCAGTGGTCTCAAAACCGAGTGAATCGGGGTCGCATCGCCAGCGCAGTTCTTCAGGCTTGAGTCTGTGGTTTGATGGCAAAGCCATCACTCCTATCTCTTGAGAGTGCCTGCCCGCCATCGGGCCTTGGCTGCTCTCATTGTACTACGCGACGCGCTCTAAGTGCAATCCTCGCCAAATTGCAAACGTGTACCGTTTGTGATAGACTTTCACATTAACGTTGCGGAGTGAATGCGCAAAGAGGTGTGGGTGTGTCTGTGAGCAAAGAAGGCGTGCTTTTGGTGGTGTCTGGGCCCTCGGGAGTGGGCAAGGGCACCCTCATAGATGAGGTGCTGAAGCACCAGCCGAGTGTGCGCAAGTCGGTCTCTTGCACGACCCGTGCGCCCCGGGCCGGGGAGCGCGAGGGCGAGGATTACTATTTCGTAACGGCCGATGAATTCGCCCGTATGCGCGAGGCAGGGGAGCTGCTTGAGTGGGCTGCGGTACATCAGGATCTCTTGTACGGTACACCGCGCGAGCCTGTGGAGGCCGCGCTGGCCGAAGGGCAGGACATCGTGTTGGAGATTGACTACCAGGGCGCGCGGTCGGTACGCGAGCAACTGGGTAACGCGGCAGTGCTGGTCTTTGTGGCCCCGCCGTCCTGGCAGGTGCTGATGGACCGGCTGCGTGGGCGCGACACTGAGTCAGAAGAGGCCGTGACCAAGCGTGTGGCTAGCGCGCAAACCGAACTGGCCAACATCGGAATGTTCGATTACATCATCATCAACGACACCATCAAGGGCGCGGCGAGCGAACTGGAAGCGATCCTGATTGCGGAGCGCAACACGTTGAGCAGGTGTGATTGGGAACAGCTACAGCAACACCTGTTAGAGGAGGCGGGTCAGTAAGATGCGGGGTCGGAAGATAGTTGTCGGTGTCAGCGGCAGCATCGCCGCCTACAAGGCCTGCGAACTGGTCAGTAAGCTGCGGCAACAGGACGCAGATGTGCGGGTGGTGATGACGCGCAGCGCCACCGAGTTCGTGGGCACTGCCACACTGCGAGCTCTGTCGGGGCGCAATGTCGCCTGCGAGATGTTTGACGTATGCCCCGATGAGCAGATAGAGCATGTTTCGCTGGCGGAGTTCGGTGAGGTGATGATCGTTGCGCCGGCGACAGCCAATGTCATTGGCAAAGTGGCTGCCGGCGTCTGCGACGACCTGCTGACGACCACCATCAGTGCAGCAGCCTGCCCGGTGATCTTCGCCCCGGCCATGAACTGGCGGATGTGGGAGAACCCCATCACCCAGGCGAACGTGAAGAGGCTGCAAGCGCTAGGGTATGTGTTTGTTGAGCCTGAGGAAGGTTGGCTGGCGTGTGGCGAGAGTAAGGCGGGCCGGCTGGCCAGCACCGATAAGCTGCTGACAGCCATCGAGAAAGCCCTGGGAATCGGCGACAGCAAACTGGCTGGCAAGCAAGTGATGGTGACCGCCGGACCCACGCGCGAGTGGGTTGACCCGGTGCGCTTCATCAGCAACCCCTCCAGCGGCAAGATGGGCTATGCGCTGGCCGAGGAGGCCGCCAGGCGCGGTGCTAAGGTGACGCTCATTAGCGGCCCGACGGCCTTACCTGCACCGGCGGGAGCTGAGTTGGTGAACGCCGAGACTGCCGAGCAGATGGCGGAAGCCGTGCAGCAGCATCTGCCCGGGACCGATGTCTTCGTCGGCGCGGCAGCGGTGGCCGACTGGCGGCCGGTGCAGCAAGCGGACGCAAAGCTGAAAAAGAGCCAGGGCGCGCCGGAACTGAAGCTGGAAGCCACGCCGGATATTATTGCACAAGTCAGTGCCTCTGCGCAGCGACCAGCAGTGGTCGTGGGCTTTGCCGCAGAGACCGACGACCTGGAAAAGAACGCGCGGCAGAAGCTAGATGATAAGGCCCTGGACATCATCGTGGCCAATGATCTGAGTGCCCCGGGAGCCGGTTTTGGCAGTGATACCAACGCGGTCACCATCTTCGACAGGGACGGCAACAGCAAGCAGATTGACACTACCACCAAGCGCAAGATTGCGGCCGAGGTTCTGGACAGCATTGAGCAACTGCTGGGCACCCACTGACGCGTAGGGCAGGCGTCTCGCCTGCCGAAGTTAGCTTGTGGTGAGGCGTAGGAGATGTGTAGCAAACGCGGGTGGGATGCCCACGCGACGTGAAGTCTGCGCATATTTCAGGAGGTTAAACAATTGGCTGAGACAAGACGCTATCTACTGACTTCAGAATCTGTGACCGAAGGACATCCCGACAAGCTCTGTGACCAGATTTCCGATGCCATCCTCGACGACGCGCTCGAACAGGACCCTACATCGCGTGTCGCCATAGAGACGCTCGTGACTACCGGCACCTGCCTCGTGGCCGGCGAGATGACCACCGAAGCGTGGGTAGATGTAGAGCACGAGGTGCGTGAGGTTGTGAGAGGGATTGGATACACCCGCGCCAAGTATGGCTTCGACTGTGACACCATCGGCGTGCTGACGGCTATCCACGCGCAGTCGCCGGACATTTCCCAGGGCGTGGACGTCGGCGGGGCGGGCGATCAGGGCATGATGTTTGGCTATGCCACCGACGAGACGCCGGAGTATATGCCCCTGCCCATAATGGTGGCCCACAAGCTGGCCCGCAAGCTGGCTGAGGTGCGCAAGACCGATGAGATAAGCTACCTGCGCCCGGACGGCAAGACCCAGGTCACCGTGGAATATGAGGATGACCGGCCTGTGGCGGTGCGGCGCGTGCTGCTCGCCGCTCAGCACCGGCCCGGTGTTGATGACGAACAGATGCTTAGTGACATGATAGAGCGCGTGGTGCTGCCGGTCATACCCAACGGGCTGATGCCCAACGGCACCCCTGAGGTGATGGTGAACCGCACGGGCAAGTTCGAGGTTGGCGGGCCGCAGGCTGATACGGGCCTAACCGGGCGCAAAATCATTGTTGATACCTATGGCGGCCTAGCCCGCCACGGGGGCGGCTGTTTCTCAGGCAAGGACCCGACAAAAGTCGACCGTTCCGGGTCGTATATGATGCGGTACATCGCCAAGAATATCGTGGCGGCAGGCCTTGCCCAACGCTGCGAACTGCAGGTCTCCTATGCCATCGGCGACCCCGAGCCGTTCTCGGTGGCAGTGTTTGGCTTTGGCACTGAGAAGGTCCCCGAATCGCGCATCGCAGAGATAGTCCTGGACAAATTTGACCTCAGCCCTGGCGGGATGATAGAGTTTCTCGACCTGCGCCGGCCGATCTACAAACAGACCGCAGCCTACGGCCATTTTGGCCGCGAGGAGCCTGACTTCACTTGGGAGAAGCTGGACTCCGTGGCGATGCTCAAAGAAGCAGCGGGGGTGGGGTAGGGGTTGTGTTCAATCAGTGGTTTTGTGGTCGCTTGTAGGGGCGTGATTTATCACGCCCACATACACTACGAACGCCAGGGCGCGATGAATCGCGCCCCTACGGACTAACGGAGGAGCAGAGCCTGATATGGAAGCAACCGAGCAGGAGAAAAGCCAGGTCCAGGCAGTTATCTCGCGGGTTGCAAGAGACCAGGGATTGGACGAGCAGGAGGCACGGAAACTGCTGCACAGATACATCTGCGGCGGCAAGTGCGACTGGTATCAGACAAAGAGCAAGGCGGCGGGCTTCCGTAAGGGCGGCCTCACCGCGCACGAGCAGGCCACTCTCGAAGGCGCCATCACTGAGGTTCTGCCCGGGGCTAGTGATGAACAAGTCTGGTATGTCGTCCACGGTGTCTTGTGCCCTGGCCACCCGCGCACCCGGCCTGTGGAGCAGAAGCAAAGCGATAGCGTTGATCCTGTGTAGGGGCGTGATTTACCACGCCCACATACATAACGAACGACAGGGCGCAATGAATTGCGGCCCTACGAATGTGGCTCTCCGAGGGTAACGTGAACCAGCAGCGTATGATGGAAGAAGAAAAGGACAGCAGATATGCTGAGGTGTTGATTGCGAGGCCGGCCCGGGCACTGGACCGGCCTTTCACCTACAGCGTGCCCCAGCGCCTGCGTGACTCCCTCCGCGTGGGCAGCTATGTCTTTGTCCCCCTCGGCAAGCAGAAGCTGGGCGGCTATGTGGTCGGCCTCACCGGCAAAGCCCCCGATGTCGAAATCAGACCCATCATCAGCCTGCTGGCCGATGAGCCACTATTTGATGGTGAGCTGCTGGAGCTTGCCAGGTGGGTAGCGGACCGCTATCGCGCTCCGCTGATGGATGCGCTACGGTGTGTGCTGCCGCCGGGCGCGTCGCGCCGGCCCGTGGTGACAGTCGAATTGACCGAAAATGGTCTGAAGCCCGAGGCT
>JALGTI010000288.1 GCA_029821455.1 Candidatus Zipacnadia bacterium
AAAGAGCAGACCGTTGACCTGCTCGGATCCGTCCCAGACCTCGCCCGTCATCACGATGCCGTCCGGCAACGCCGCTACCTGCGGATAGAAGTAGGGGATCGGTTCGTGGTACTTAATCGGCTCGGCGAAGCGAAAGTCCAGCCCCTCACGCTGCCCACAGAAGATTAGAGGCGTGTTCCAGGGCACCGGGACCCCACCCTCTGAGATTGCCAGGACCTGGATTACAGCTCGCTCTCCGTCGGGTGTTACACCCACATTCATCCGCAGGTGGAATGCGTTGTAGAGCTCCGTCAACGGAATGAGTTCGCGTCAACGGAATGAGTTCGGTGCGATCCACCCACTCAGTCACATCCTCGGGACGGGCGCTCCGGTAGTACCTGATGCGCCCAGGCGTGAATAGAGGGTTGTCAGTGGCGTGATAGCTGCCGACCAGCATGTGCAGATAGCCATCCGGCGTGCGGAACAGCATCGGCTCGATGGCATAGTGCAAGTCCGCGTCTTCGACGGTGAACGTATGAACCGCAGGCATGCCACCGGTGCCAGGCAGCGGGTATTGGCCGACGACCTGCGTGGGACGTCCTCGCGCTCCTCCCATTTGTGTAAGGTGGCCGTCCAGAATATGTGCCGCTCCCCCTGCACGACGTACGCGTACGTATGCCCGCCCCAATGTCCGCACAGGTTAGAGTGCAGCAATACGGGGCCATCTATGACTTTTGCAGCGAAGCCTGGCGTTATAGCTACCGGCATACATCCCGACACCAGGATCGTGCATCCACACACCACTGCCATTCTGCGCAACATGGCATCTTCACTCCCTTGGTTTCATTCTTCTCAGCCTGTCATCCACGGCGGTTAGTCAGTCAACGCCAGCCGCCACAGCAACAGGGAGCAAGGACCTCGATTTCGCCCCGCTGTTGCCGAGCTGTACTCCGGTTTGCCGGGGTTATGAACGTCAGACATCACGTAAGCCTCACCGGGTACCGTTATGGAGCCCTGGCAGGGATTGGGAATCATAACATAGCTGCTCGCCTGGTAGCCAAGTTCGAGCGGGTCCATACCCGGCAGGGGGACGGGAGCGACTTGGACATCCCCCAAAATGTCTCCCTCCCAGACCTGGATTCTGCCCATCGAAGGATTATTGATAAACACAGAGCGCTTTGGGGAAATGTACAGCCACTTGCCTGAGTTGCTGAATCCTTCCTCGGTAGGTACCTCGTTTGCAAGCGTCAGCCTGCGAGCAGCGACGTCGTAAGCCAGGAAGTCGTGGCGCCACGGGCCGTCATTCGGACCCATTCTGTGATAGATCACTAGATGCTCCCAATCGCCCGGCTGGGCCGGCCTCATATCATATGATAGATAGCTGCCCTCTGCTGCATCGGCCGGCAGGGCCTGTTCGTGGAGGATGTTGCCGTTCCAGTCAAGGTGTATCAGCCGGCTTGTAGCATGTTTGGAGACATCCCACACATTACCGACAAGCACCACCCCTCCGTCTGACGCGGCCGCCAGGGGATAGAAGAAGGCCAATGGATCATGGTACTTAACTGGTTTGTCGAAGCGAAAGTCCAATCTCTCGCGTCTGCCGTAGAAGATGACCGGGGTATTGAAAGGAACACTTCCATCTTCGGATGCAGCAAGGACGGTGATCACCGCCCGTTTACCGTCCGGGGTCACTGCTACATTCATGCGCAAATGAAACTGGTTGTAAGGCGGCCCCGAGGGGATCAACTCAGTCCTGTCAACCCACTTGGTCACATCCTCGGGCCGCGCGCTACGATAGTATCGCAGTTCGCCGGCCGTAAACCACGTAGGCTTGTCAGGATCGTACCTGTAAGCGCCGACGATCATGTGTAGGTACCCGTCAGGAGTTCTAAACAGGAGCGGCTGAGGACCGCCGACTATATTCTTGCCGCCAACGCTGACGACATGAACTGCAGGCACCCCGTCTGTACCACGCACCGGAGTTTGCCCAACGAGCTGGGTCTTGTAGTTGTGCCTGACGAACGAAGGGTAGGCTTCATCCTGCGGTCCCTTTTCCCACTTGTTCAGCGTCGCACTCCAAAACAGGTACCGCTCTCCTTGCAGCGCATACGAAAAGGTGTGGCCACCCCACTCGAATGTAGCATTGGAGTACAGCACGATAGGGCCATCAATGACTCTTACAGCGAAGGCCGGGCTTATGGCCATCAGCACCGTTCCCAGCAGCAGCCTAAGCCCGTGATATTTCACTGTTGTTGTCAACATAGCTAGGACTTTCCTACCTTGAGTGTACACGGCCGGCAGACATGGCTCTACTCATTCAGGGCTAGCCGCCACAGCAATAGCGAACACGGCCCGCGATCTTCCTGCTGCTTGGCTGCGTTTATGAGGTCTGACATAACCCAGGCCTCTCCCGGCAAGATAACTGAGCCCTGTAGGGGATTGGGTACCATAGTGTATGCGCTGGCCTGATAACCCAGTTTTAGCGGGGTCATGCGTGGCAGTGGCTCGACGCCTAATTCTCCGCTGCCGAGAATACTTCCTTCCCATGCGTAGTGTTGGCCCATGCTGGGGTTGTGGATGAAGACTGAATGATCGGGAGAGATGTAAAGCCACTTGCCGGTGTTGCTACGACCCCGCGGAACCTCAATATTGCGTTTCAGGTCCAACTTCTGCGTCTTCAGGTCGTACGTCAAGAACTGATGCGTACACGCCCCCTCCTTGGGTGCTATCATGTGGTAGATGACAAGTTCAGCCTCATTTCCCGGGGCAGCCGGGCGCATATCCCACGACAGATACATCCCCTCCTCGTCGCGCGCCGGCAGGGCTTCTTCGTGAATGAGGTTGCCCTCCCAGTCAATGTGGACCAGCCGGCTGGTAGCGTGTGGGGGATCATCCCACACCTCCCCAACCAACACAATCCCGTCAGGCAGGGCTGCGATTTGAGGATAGAAGAAGCCGAACCGCTCGTGGTATTTGACGGGTGGTGCGAACCTAAAATCGAGGCCATCCCGCTGGCCGTAGAAGATGACAGGGGTGTTGAATGGTACGCTGCCATCTGCCGAGATGGCCAGAATCGCAATCACTGCCCGCTTGCCATCAGGAGTGACCGCCACATTCATCCGCAGGTGAAACTCGTTGTATGGAGGCTGCGATGGAATCAGCTCCGTGCGATCTACCCACTCAGTCACGTTCTCTGGACTCGCGCTCCTATAGTAGCGCAGTGTCCCATCGCCGTAGTTGGGATTATCCGTGTGATGATTGATGCCCAATATCACATGCAGGTAGCCATCCGGCGTTCGGAACAACAGTGGCTCATTCCCCCCGTAGGCGCGAGGCTCGTTAATGGAAAACGTGTGCACGGCCGGGACACCGTCCGTGCCCGGCAGCGGGAATTGTCCCACTACCTGCGTGAGGTACTTCTTCTCCCCATCTTCGCCCTCTTCCCACTTGTTCAGCGTCGCCGTCCAGAACAGGTAGTGCTCCCCCTGCAGGGCATACGAGAACGTGTGCCCGCCCCACTGGCCTGTAACATTAGCATGCAGTAGATACGGCCCATGAGTGACCCTCACTTCCGCTCCTGCTACTGTCAAGCACGTGAGGCTTACCACTGAACACACGGCCGCTTGCCATAGAATTCGCATTCCGCTCACCGCCATCTCTTTTCCTCCAGAAGATTTTTGCAAAAGTCTCTGATATACTATCGCGGAGGGGAGATGGCAGTCAAGGATTGAATGTGGTGGAATTCGGATGAGTGGTTCGACGGGCTCACCACAGGCGGTGCAAGCAGAACTGCTCACAGGGGGTGATAGACAGCGGAATGGAGAGCTGAAAGCCTTAAACTCGGAGGGGTGTGCACGGCCTTTCTCCCGCGCTTGAGGATCACACAGTTACCTTCACAACCGAATAAATAATCTCGCAAGTCTGCCCTCAGCAGAACCGAAGCCTATCGCCTCTACTTCCGTATAGGTGCCTTCAGCAGCAATCCTTTTGATGTAATCACTCCCCCTCTACCCCGGACGCTCAAACACCGCTTGGCATGAGACAAGTTGAACGCCTATTGGACTTCTGCACCTCCCAGTGTCAAGACTCCCCAAGCCTGTGCCGCTTTCACAGAAGCTAAGCTGAGCAAGAGTCAGAGGAAGGGAAGCGAAAGCGAATCGGCGAACAGACGCTGCGGTCTAGTTCTTCAACGATACCCAGGCGATTGCCCGAAGTTGTAGCGGGATAAGTGAGGTGCCTATGATGGCGTACAGAAGGTTAGCAACGAATTCCAGCACGGCAGCGGCGGCCCGTATGGTGCCATTTGTGCTGTTGGCCTTCGCGGTGGTGATGTTGCTCTGTGGTGTGGTAGCGGCTCAAGAAGACACTGGCGAGGGCGAACCTGAGACCCCAACAGCAG
>JALGTI010000289.1 GCA_029821455.1 Candidatus Zipacnadia bacterium
ACTATATTTCGGCGCTCTCGCCTGTACTCCTTGGTGTGGCAAAATATCTGTTATCCGAGAAAGGTCTGGCGACCTATGGTGCGGAATAGAATATAGGAGGCCGTCGGCCCCCAGTCTATCATTCTATGGAGGTATGCAAATGAGTAAGCTGGCGTTGTTGGGCGGAGAGCCTGTATGTAAGTTTGAGAAAACAGAGCTGTGGGAGCCGGATCGCGCGCGCGAACTGGCACTCTGCAAGCGTATCATTGATGAGCGCGCGTTCTCGGACACCGGTCACGAGATCGCCGTGCAGTTCGAGCAGAATTTCAAGGAGCAGGTGGCCGGCACCGAGTACGTGCTGGCGCACAACAACGGCACCTCGACGCTGCTGGGGGCGTTCTTTGCGGTCGGCGTGGGCCCGGGGGATGAGGTCATCACCCCCACCTATAATTGGATTTGCAGCTTCGCTCCGGTCACGATCCTGGGGGCCAGGCCAATCTTTGCTGAGATTGATCCGGATACGCTGTGCCTGGACCCGGCTGATCTGCCCAATCGGCTGACTGATAAGACGAAGGCCATCATCGCGCCGCACCTGTTCGGCGCGGTCTGCGATATGGATCCGATTATGGAATTCGCGCACGAGCACGGCCTCGCGGTCGTCGAGGATTGCTCCCATTCCCACGGGGCGACGTATGATGGCAAGCCGATTGGCTCGATTGGTGATGTGGGCTGCTTCTCGATGCAGGGCGGCTCGCCGGGCGGCAAACCCGTCGCCGCCGGCGAGGGCGGCGTAGTGGCGACTGACAATCGCCACTACTACGAGCGGATTATTGCAATGGGCCACCTAAATCGGTACAACCTCAAAGACGAGCTGACCGAGGAGCCGCTGAATAGGCTAACATCCCCGGGCTGGGCGATGGTGAAGTTCCGCCCGACGAATCTGTCACTATGTATCGCGACGGTGGCCCTAGATGCCCTGCCGTACCGCAACCGTCGCATCCAGGAGAACTACGACAAGCTGCTTGACCTGCTCAAGGACGTGACCGCCCTCAAGCCGATCAAGGAGTACCCGAAGGCGCAGAACGGGGGCTACTATGGTCACATGCGGATTATCTATCAGCCGGATGAAGTTGGCGGCCTGGCCCCCGAGAAGTTCCAGGAGGCGGTGAATGCTGAAGGTGCTTCACTGGCAGGCCGCAGCTATGAGGGTTGGCATATCACACCGCCGTATGACACGGGAATGGCCTACTACGACGATGGCCGTGGCGCGATTTCGCCTAGCCAGGGTTATAAGGCGCCCAAGTATGGGGATCTGCCGGTCTCCGAAGCCGTGATCCCCAACATCCTGGCTCTGCCCACGATGATTGACCCACCAGATGGCTACATCGAGGCCTTCGCTGAAGCGATCAAGAAGGTCCAGGAAAACTACGAGGACCTGCTGTAAGGTGGGAAGAGGCTTGTAGTGCCAAGTATGGTGGCGCGGCCTGAGAGCCGCGCCACTGTTTTACTGATGCGGCAAGTCCTTCACTCGGCCCGTGTCCCGCTGTGCTTGATGAACTCGAGCTTGATCAGCAGCGTGCGGCCGGGGCCCAGTGTGGGCTTGAACAAGGCGTAAGTCTCATCAAGCTCCGCAGGCACCGGCTCAGCCGACAGGTCCCACGTGGACAGCATCGTCTCCCGCAACTCCAGAGCCTGCTCCTGGCCGGTGGAGTTGATGACAGTGATCTCATACTTCTCGATAATGTCAAAGCCGGTGATCTCCCCGGCGCGGTTGCGCTCAATCGCGGTCTTATCATAGTCAGTCATCACGCGTTCGACGATGAGATCCGGCTCTGGGCCAAGGGTCAGGGCAATGCTCTCGGGGAGAGGGCTTGGCACATCCAGATGGCCGATGTGACGTAGGCCGTCTGCCTCGGGCGCGTAGAAGTCAACTCGGCCTGCCGGTGGCTGCTGTTGGTGGAAGAGCGCAACGCCGGTCGTGTCAATGTACAGGACTTTTTGCACTCCGTCGCCCTGGCGCTCGCAGTCCCAGTGATTGACGACACTCACAGGCAGCTCAGCGACAGTGAAAAGCGGCCAGCGGCGCTGCCAGTCCATCGGCAGTGTCACCTCAGACAGCTTAAAGCCCAGGCCGGGCGGCTGGCCTGGGATTTGCTCTCCCGTCAGTTTCTGCAGGGCACTGCTAGAGGGCTGCGTGTCGAAAATAGTCGGCACATTCTCCAGCGCCAGGCCGGTCTGATTAGTGAGCACCACTTCACAGCCCAAAGTCGCTGTCGTCCAGTCGTCGCTGAGCAGGCAGTCGTAGTGGGCGCGCCACTTGAGCCCGGCCACGCAGAAGCTGATGCTCACTTCATAGAAACCGGCCTCTGGCACTTCCAGCCGCCACTCCACCCACTTTTCAGCCTCCGGGCCCAGGCTGGTGCCAGACAAGCTGAGGCCTTCGGGCAGGCGCAGGACAATACTCTTTGGGTCAACCTCCAGCGGCAGCCAACAGAAGCGCACAGCCTCATTGCCGGCGGCAAGATACAGTACCCAGTCGCTCTGGAGTTGAGCTTTGCCATCGGCGGCGCGGATGGTAAGCACCATATCGGTCGGCCATGCGCCGATACTAAGCTGCAGCGGTGCGGAGTAGACTGCGGAAACCATCAGAACTACTGCCAGCACACCAGCGAACTTGCCCATCTGCCAACACTCCTTAGAAAACAGTTAGCTCGGCGCTGTTGCACGCGCCCGGTACACCACGAACCGACACCACCGCGCGGTAGACGCCGACTGGCAGGGCTGCCGACTCCCGGCGCCAGCGGACCGTGGTCTGCTGGCCGCTCGCCAGCCTCACTTCCTGCATCCCCAGGTCCCAGTTGGCCCCTACTATCGCACAATCCAGTTGAGCTTTCAGGTCGCCGGCTCCCGCGTTGAACACTTCCGCGCTCACCTCAAGCGGGTCTCCCTGCGGGCCACCGGCGGGGCTAACTTCCAGCACCACCAACGGCAGGCGAGGCTGCGGAAGCACCTCGATACACACCTGAACGCACTTCTGCACGCGGCCAGACCCACTGTGCACAATAATATCCAGCGGAATTGTCACCTCGCCAATCGCCCCTCCATTGCTGTCCCACAGGAAGTGAAGCTGCCGGCGCTCGGCAACACCGAGGGCCAATCTCAAACGGCGCGGGTAGACGTGCCCACGGGGCGATAGAGGCACAACCTCAACTCTCAGCGCCGCTGTGGTGAGGTTGCGCAAGGACAGACTGAACCGGGCCAGGCGACCCTCACTGACCGTGCAGGTCAATGGTTCCGGTCGCGCCGTGAGTAAGTGTCCCACATCCCACGTGCAATGCACACAATCATCGGCAGTGTACTCATAGACTGCTCCCGTCGCGGCTACATTCTGGATGCTGAAGTCGCTGGCCTCGGACGGGGCTAGTATGTGCGCCCAGCCCTGCTCATCGGTAACACCCGATGCTGAGCGGGGCCGATTGGCCTCGAACAGCACAGTGGTTCGCGCTCCGGCTACAGGCTGCCCGCCAGCATCCACCACGCGCACCTGAGCCACATCATCCGCAAGCTGTCCCTCAGAGCAGTGAATAAGCCGCACGCCCTGGGGCTGGGCTTCACGGATACGCCGCAGCACCTGCCCTCGGCCCGGCTGCCAGCGTTGATCAAAGAAGCCGGCCTCGACGAAGTAGCCAGCCTCATAGCAGGTCACCGGCGGCTTGTTGTTCACATTAAGCACGTGGGGCAATTGGCCCTGGTCATTGTTGAAGATGACATAATCAGGATAGCCCCACGGATGCTTTTCGAGGTCATATTCAAGACCCTGCCAGACGGTGCCGTCGGGCCGTGTGGCCCACTGGCGATTGCAGACCAGCAGGTAGGTTGTGAAGGCCGTCAGCGGATTGGGGTAGATGCAGAAGGCGCCGAAGTTGTCCCCTGCGTAAAGTCTGTCCGCCGAAGTTGTCCCCTGCGTAAAGTCTGTCACCGGTCTGGGGGTCGTGTACGAGGATGCTGTCAGTCCGCACCTCGATGGGCAACGCCACCATTGCATTGGCCTGCTGTAGGATGCGACTGGTATCTAGCGTGCCGAAGATGATCAGGCTGCGAGTGCGCAGGTCGGCCGGCGACAGGTCACTCTCAGCGATTGCGGATAAACCCGGGCCGTGGACCAGAAAGTCGTTCCAACCCTCGCAAAACGCCTCTGCCTCCTGCTGGTGACGCGCCACCTCAGCATGCGGGCCTGCGTCACCATAGATGACCCTGAAGGGCATCCGCATAATATCGCCAATCGGCCCTTCGAGGCCAGAGCGCTTGTGTAAAGCCGGAAGCTCTCTGTCGCGGAGCACCCAGCCCCCTAGCTGGCCCGTTTCATCGCGGACAGCCTCGAAGCTCACCGCCATTGGCAGACCCTCGTAAGCATAGAAGCCATCAATCCAGACGCTGACCTGCTTAGCTTGAGCGGCAGGACTTGCGCCCAAAAACAACGTCAGGCCATTTAGGTTATCAGTGATGACCTCCACGCGGGAGCCGGCCAGGGAACATCCCAGCATGGCCATCCGCCCGGGCGTGGCAAAAGCGTCAAACTGTGCCCAGTACATTGCCCCGTGGGTCAGGAGGGTGCTCTGAATAATGAAGTCGGGCGGCTCGGGTGTGCGGGTGCGGGTCCAGAAGAACTTGTAGATGCGGCGCAGGTCATTGGCCCCGCCATGCCCGGCCTCGGGAATGTGGTGCAGTTCGGTATCATACAGGGAGGCCTCCTGCTCGCCGGCCTCGGACAATCTGGCGCTCAGGTCGAGGGCCTGTTGTGGCAGGACCGTGCTATCCCTCCCACTGACCAGCGCCATCACCGCGCCCCAGCGTGCGTTCTCAAACCAGTACAGCGGTGAGCAGGCCTCCAGCAGCGGACGGCGGAATTCCTCGATGCTATCGCGCATATCGGTGCGCGCATACCAGTGCCAGTGCCACTCGCGGTAGTCCGTCCAGCCGTCAACTCCGGCCACGGCGGCATACAGATCGGGATGCCTGATGCCCTGACGGTAGGCAACGGAACCGCCCATAGATACGCCGGTCAGGTAGATGCGATCACGGTCGAGGCCGAAGCGAGCTACAGCGTCGTCAACCACCTCACGGCAGGCCACATCGCCGACACCCTCGCCGAAGACTGGCCCCCGCGCGTTGAGGTTTATCAGCACCCAGCCGTGGTCATCAGCCCACTGCCTCTGGAAATCTGAGAAGCTGGCACTCACCGACCAGCCGTAGCCATGACTGTGCAGAATCGCCGGATAGCCCGCCGGCGTTGGTGCACTGGTTGGGGGCAGGTATGCGCCATAGGCCTGCTGGGAGTTATCAATCCTCGAGGTATAGTGGACCAGTTTGGCGACGCCCTCAGGCACAGGCTCTGCAGCGGCAGCGGCCCCGCCGATGCAGAGCAGCAAACTGACCCAAGC